>CAUZBD010000228.1:0-4928 GCA_963577795.1 Planctomycetota bacterium
CTTCCGTCGTCATTGATGGCTCCTATTAAAGTGGTGGCTTTTAATCTTCCGCCTCTGTGTCAGAGGATTCTGAGGGCGATGTCGGTTCCGAGGGGGGATACTTCACCGTCAAGAATTGAACCTTGTGCGTACCCTCGGATTCCTTCTTCGGGGGAATGGGTTCTCGCGTTCCTCCGTATTTTGACATGCCCTGATCTAAAAGTCGGTCGAACTCTTCCTGATTCATTGATGGCTCCTATTAAAGTGTTGACTTTTAATCTTCCGCCTCTGTGTCAGAGGATTTTGAGGGCGATGTCGGTTGCGAGCGGGGATAATTCACCGTCAAGAATTGAACCTTCTGCGTACCCTCGGATTCCGGCTTCGAGGGAATGTGTTCGACCGTTACGTTTAAGCCTTGCAGTTCCTTCTTTAACAGTTCATGAAATTCGTCCGGCGTCATTGATAGCTCCTGGCAAGGTCTTTGGTCGCAAATAACGACCGCGCCTACTGCTCCGTCTTGTTGGTGTTGATGTCAGCCTCGATGTAAAAGACCATGCCGGTCTCTTCATCGACTGTCAGTTCAGGGTTTTGGAAGGCAAATCCGACCTTTTCCAAAACATCGCGACACGCAAGACAGCGCAAGCGACAGTCGTCTTCCTCTTCCGGGGTATGCGTGGGATGCCGATCATATTCATCCGCCAGCTTCGTCAACGCATGAGCAATCAAGTCCACCTCATACGGTGTGAGCTTGACGGCCTTGTCTTCCTTGGGATGGAGCAAGCTCCAAGGTGTTCGTTCAAGGCTTGTCATCTCTCAGTCCTCCTGCTTCTTCAGTATGCCCGACTTCACGAGCGCGGCCTTGACCCGCTCCATGAACTGCTCTTTCGACTCGTCCTTTTGCAGTGACAAGAGCGCCCTCCCTGTCGCTTGAGGTCTCTTTGCTGATTTCTTGCTGGAGTCTGTTGCCATGTTCCTTCCTTCAGTAACGTGTCAGCCTTGCGGTGACCGATTGTTTTTTCGTTCTCGATTCGTTCCAGGATGTCGCTTGATGAAATCACTTTCTTCGCGGGGCTGCCCCCACCGATTGTGCATGAGTTCCATAATTCTCATTTGCCCGCCTCCTTCAACTGCGTCTACATATGGTTAAGGAGAAAAAACGAAGAAATTCCGGAGCAGTTGTCAATTTTTTAGATAAAAATCGACGCTGCTGACAAACGGCACTTAAACAGGGGAAGGCGTAATTCGGGTATTCCTGGAAAGAACTATCAGAAAATAAGTTTAACGATCAACAGTATTGCGCTGGGCCCCGCATCTCCCTTCGATCCGGATTTGCCCGCCCTCAGCGTCATCATTGGGGATTGTAAGATTCACAGGACTGTACTACTATCAGGGACGTCGATGGTCGACGAGGATGCAAATGAGCTGGATGACAGTGATGAGATCCAGGAGCCATGGATGACACACTGAAAGAAGTGACAAATGAGCTCGAATGACTTTGTAAATGCAAAAATAGATGACTCAGGCCTCCCAAACACAGTCGCACAGTTTTTTAAGGCCCTGACAATATCTAAAAATGTGCAACGCCTTCTTGTACGAGACAGCGACATAGGTCTCCTGGGCGCGTGGCTTGCGGAGGAGCGTCCCAAAATCCAGGTCGACGTCCTAACCACACATAAAAATCGGCAATCGCTTATTAGACCTAAGGATTGCGAGAACCTATCTATTCACATTGGCTCTGTTGAGAAGATGAGCCACACAAGCGATTACGACACAATTTTCTCCCTGAGAGTTTTTGGTGTAAAAAAGTCCAAGAAAAAATTCGACACCGATGATGGGCCAATCACCCTGAATGATAAACCATATTTTCTTGAGATTCCCGACCTGGCGAATGTACTCAGAAAGTCTGGCTTCATGGCCCTAATTGTCCCACCTCAGTTTGGGTTTGAACCCTCCCAAAGATCGGTGAAGAACAACCTCACGAAATTTGGGCTGCACCTGAATGCACTCCTCTCTTTTAAGCCACGAACGTTCAGGTCCCATGACATTGCTGCGAACATGGCGATCATCAGTCGGAATCACTACGAAGACTTGTTTGTTGCCAGCATCCCAGAGAGCAATAAAGAACAGGCCGAATTGATACAAAGACTCTGGGACCGACAAGAAGCAGACATCCCAAGGCAAGGACAACTGATTTCCGGGAAGGAGTTCTTCGGATTCCCCGCGCACGAAGCAAAGGAAAAAGCCAAGGGTCTCGCCAAGAGCAAGGGCTACACTGAATACCGATTCGGCGACATCGTCACTATCAATCAACCGACCAAGAAAAGCGGCAATAAAATTGAGCGCTTTGATGATGCTGAAAATGCGGTCTACCTCGCGACAATGGCCAACACTCCAGCGACCACTCAGCAAGACAAATTGCCCAAAAAACTCAAATCCTATCTACAGCTTCTTGTTGACACTAAATGTGTCGTACCTGAATACCTGGCCCAGTTGTTGAATACCAAGATGGGACGAAGCATTCGAGAATCGGCAATGTCGGGAGCAGTCATCCCAAAGATATTGCCCAGGCATCTCGCTGAGACAAAACTGTATCTGGTCCCCAAGCGCAACCAGGCGCAAGCGATTTCGGCACGCAACTCGATACGGAAGCTCGAGATGGAACTCAAGGAACTTGAAGCACGTACTTGGGAACAACCAAGGAAAATCAGCGAAGTCAACGAAGCGCTCCAAACACTGAACCACAAAGAGCGGCTTGATGAGTGGATTGAGACCCTCCCCTTCCCGCTTGCCTCGATCCTCCGCTCCTACCACGCAATCGACACCACCGACAAGGATAAGTACGAGCGCCTCCTCAATTTCTTTGAAGCGACCACCGTCTTTCTCGCAGCGATTCACCTCAGTGCATTTCGATCACATGAAACGGAGTGGCAAAGCGTGCTCCCCGATCTGAGGAAGATCCTCGAAAAGGAGAATAAGACCTTTGCACTCGCAGACTTTGGTCTGTGGCGCATCATTGCTGAGAACCTTGCCGCCAAGCTACGCAGACTGCTTCACGATAAAAAAAACTCCGGCCCAGAATTCGCACTTTCACTTTATCGAACTACCAACCTTTCAACGCTGGAAATGTTCTCTGAAAAATCGATTTCAGCTTTGCTCCAACGGATGAACAAGTGCCGTAACCGCTGGGCGTCACATGGCGGTTCGCCCACTCCGTCGGAATCAAAACAACGACACGAGGCTCTCCTGTCTGCGCTTGATGACTTACGCACAGTCTTTGGTAGAAAATTTCTCGATTACGAACTGGTTGAGCCGAAGCGAGCCGATGAAGTCCGAGAAGGTCCAGTCTACCACTATTCAGCAAATCGCGTCATGGGCTCAAACCCGCTGCTTGAACAAACCACAATAATCACTACAACTGCAGCAACGACAGGCAGGCTCTATTTGCACAACCCCGGCAATAATGAACTCCTCGATTTGATCAAGGTTATCCAGTTGCACGACAAAGAGCAGCCCGCTTCGTATTTCCACAACAGTTGGAACTCGCCTCACATCAAGCTGGTCGCCTGGTCGGCGAAAACCAGCTCAACGAAGGACACAACCTCTCCTGAGCTTGAATCGCTGTTTGCAGAGTTCACGTAGAACTCAGCAGAGTCAGAGAACAACAATAAGGTAGAGGCATGAGCACAGACACCCTACCGACAACGGCAAGGGCCCCTTGGCCGGTGCCGACGTCAAGTGCCGTTCGACACGCCCCACAGAAAGCGCTCGTCAACGAGGCAGTCCAAAAAGCTGCCGACGGACGGGGTGTCCTGCCGTTGGCGTTGATACCACTGGTGCGCGTCTTCAGCCAGTTGTATCCCTGGCTCGTCAGAGGCCCAGAACACAACTTCCACATCGGCCAGGTCAGCGGCGAATGCCTGGAGAATCGTCATGAGCCTGCGGTTGCCGCCATAAGCCCCGCAACCCCAAAATCCGGTATGAATGACGGTCCGCGAGACATCCGGAACCAGGCGTTCACTCTCGGTGCGGGCCGCAGCAAAGCCTGTGAAGACAGTGCACAGGGCATTGAATATCTCTTCCCGGGTGTAGTCACCGAAACTGGGCCGAGGCGCAGCCATGGCGAGAATATTGCTCATCGTCGGCGGCGCCAGCGGCAGCGTCGCGGCTTCCACCTGCTCTCCTGTTGCCTTGGCGAACGCGTTGCCATACAGACCCGACGGGCATCCGGCTGCAGGATTCGGCAGTGTATCGAACACACATCGGCGCTGGGCGCCGGCAATCGTAACGGGCGTCGGGATGTCCCACTCATCAACGGTGAGAGTCGGCATGTCCCTTGCATCGAGCGCTTCACGTACCGAACCGAGGATGGGGTGCTCCGCCACCTGGAGCTCGTCCTGCGCAAGCAGCTGCCCACCATACGCGAAAAACAGGTGCGGGTCGGAAAAGTTCACGTGCCAAGCCACGGCTGTCGGATCCCCGGACACCGCGTACGCGAAATAACCGGGACGGACAGAGAATGCCGATTGCAGCGTGACCTCCTCGGGCAACTCCTGCGCCAGCCAGCGCGCATAGTCGACCTGCCCCTCGAACGGGAAGCCGGACGAACGAGCGATCTCGAACACCAGTTGCTTGTTGGCGTTGTACAATTTCGGGGGATGCTCACGGATGAGTTCTCCCGCCTCGAAGCTGACGCGGACAATCGGTTTCAGGCCCATGAGCAGTCCCCCCAAAAGAATGGATGAATCGTTTTTGACGTGACGCGGACGGGTTTGTTTTCGTGCAGCCCGTCACCAAACCAGGCAAACGAAATCGACTGCCATAGCCCCCGCACGAGCATGCCCGCGCCTACCCCCGCCCTACCTGTGTATATAGTACACTATACTTAGAGTATATCAAACACTAAGTAAAAGAAAAGTCGGGATTATGAATAACAATTGCCGAGGAAGAAG
>CAUZBD010000229.1:0-4917 GCA_963577795.1 Planctomycetota bacterium
GCGTGCGGAATATCATCTTCCTGCATATGATTGGGGGCCCATCACAGATCGATTTATTTTCCTATAAACCGGAACTGAAACGACGCAATGGCGAAAAAATGCCCGATGCGCTTTGGGAAAATTTGCGGTTGGCTTTTGTTCGGAAACAGCCCAATCTCTTTGGCTCCCCATTTAAGTTTCAACGCCATGGTCAAAGCGGGATCGAACTTTCGGAGTTGCTACCACACTTGGGGAAGGTTGCCGACGAACTCACGGTTGTGCATTCGCTGCATACCGAACAATTCAATCATGCGCCCGCACAGTTGATGTTTCAGACGGGATTTGGCCAGTTTGGCCGCCCCAGTCTGGGGTCCTGGGTGAGTTACGGTTTAGGAAGTGAGAACGAAAATCTCCCTAATTTTGTGGTGATGAATACTGGACAGCTTGCGGGAGCGGGAAACAGCATGTGGGGGAGTGGATTTTTGCCGACGATTCATCAGGGCGTCGAGTTTCGCTCACAGGGGGACCCAGTTCTTTATCTCTCAAATCCACCCGGAGTGGATCGTATTCGTCGGGAGCGAATTCTTCAGAGTTTGCATGATCTCAATGCAGTCCATCTTCGCAGAGTCCGTGATCCTGAGATCGCTACCCGAATGAGCCAGTATGAACTGGCGTTTCGGATGCAGTCAGCGGTGCCTGAATTGATGGATCTTTCAGACGAACCGCAATATATTCACGACCTCTATGGAACCAAACCGGGAACGAAGCGTTTTGCCAATAACTGCCTCCTCGCGCGGCGACTCATTGAGCGGGGTGTTCGTTTCGTTCAATTGAATGATCAGGGGTGGGATACGCATGGCAATATCAAAGGCGGTTTACCCCGAAAATGCCGTCAAGTGGATCAACCGATTGCCGCTTTAATTGCGGATTTGAAAATACGTGGATTACTCGATGAGACACTGGTGGTTTTTGGTGCGGAATTCGGAAGAACACCAATGATTCAGGACGATCGTGGTCAACTTGCTGGACGCGATCACCACAAAGACGCCTTTACGGTTTGGTTTGCGGGCGGCGGGCTCAAAAAAGGCTTTACCTACGGGAAAACCGATGAGTTAGGTTTTCATGTCGTCGAAAGTCCCATGCATGTAAACGATTTTCATGCCACGCTGTTGCACTTATTGGGCCTGAATCACGAAAACTTGACCTACCCTTCTCAAGGGCGACAGTTTCGCTTGACCGATGTGGCCGGGAAGGTGGCAACGGAACTTTTTGCCTAAGAGTGGCTGCAATCCAAGACCGCCCCACAGTCGTTTACTTGGAGCCGGCCATCTGCTTTTCTTTTTCTGCTTTCCGGTCGGCCAGTATCTTTTCCTGAATATTCGACGGGACTTGTCGATAGTGGGAAAACTCCATGCTGAACGTCCCCTGGCCCTGCGTCATACTCCGAATATCGGTGGAATAGCCAAAGGTTTCTGCTAGCGGTACTTCGGCAATAATCACTGCCGTATCACCCGCCATATCAGTCGAAATAATGATGCCCCGACGACTGGTCAGTTCTCCAGTGACCGGGCCCTGAAAATCAGGAGGTACTTCCGCTTCCAGTTTCATTACCGGTTCTAGCAAAACCGGTTTTGCTTTAAGGAAGGTTTCCTTGAAGCAGTTACGGCCACAAGTCTGAAAAGCCATGTCACTACTATCCACATCATGGTAAGACCCATCTTGGAGGACGGCCAACACGTTGACCACCGGATATTCGGCGACTGGTCCTTTGACCATAGCCGCTTTAAATCCTTTATTGACAGCCGGTATATATTCTTTCGGGATTCTTCCGCCGACAACTTTTTCTTCAAAAATGTATGTTTCTTCCTGATCGTCGCCGAGAGGTTCGAGATAACCTTTGATGTGGGCATACTGCCCTGAACCACCCGTCTGTTTTTTATGCTTGAAATCGAAGTTGGCCCGTCGAGTAGCCGTTTCGCGATAGCTGACCTTTGGTGCGCCAACCGATACCTCGCAATTGTATTCGCGTTTCATCCGTTCGACATAAATTTCAAGATGGAGTTCACCCATGCCTGCGATCACGGTCTCTCCCGTTTCTTCATCGGTGGCTACATGGAAGGTGGGGTCTTCCTTACGGAAACGCTGCAACGCCTTGCCCAGACGATCACTCGCCTCGCGCGAGAGCGGTTTAACGGCCATCTTGATAACCGGTTCAGGGACAAAAATACTTTCTAAAGTGCAATATCCGGCATCTTGTGCGTAGGTGTCGCCGCTTGCCGCATCAATGCCCATGATGGCAACAATGTCGCCGGCAAACGCATTATCAATTTCTTCACGCTTATCCGCGTGCATCCGCACAATCCGACTGAATCGCTGCTTTCGACCCGTTCGCTGGTTGGTGTACTGCTTGCCCTTTTCGACTTTCCCCTGGTAAATTCGCATGAAAGTAAGCTGACCATAGGGATCGTCCACGAGTTTAAAAGCCATGCCGACAAAGGGATCGTTCGCGTCAACCGTTAGCGGTACTTTTTCCTCGGGGTTCTTGTGTCCCATCGCCATCTTTTGACGATCCCTAGGAGCCGGGAGGTAACGAACAACCGCATCGAGTAGTGGTTGCACCCCTTTATTGCGAAAGGCGGTTCCCAAATAGACGGGTGTAAAATTGAGATCGTGTAGCGCACTCTTGGTGACCTGATGAATTAAATCTTCGGGGATATCTTCTTCGCTGAGGAGCAATTCCATTAATTCGTCGCTGTACATGGAGATCGCCTCGAGCATTTGCTGGCGAGCCGTTTGTGACTCGGCCAACATATTCTCGGGGATTGCCTCCGATCGTACTTTCTCTCCATTGCTTCCGTCAAAATACAGCGATTTCATTGTGATCAGATCGACCACCCCCTCAAAGTCTTCTTCCGCGCCGATGGGAAGTTGCATCAGTACCGCATCGCATTTCATTTTTTCCCGTACCTGTTCGACCACTCGTTTCGGGTTGGCCCCAGTCCGGTCCATTTTATTAATGAACGCTAACCGAGGAACGTGATACCGCTTCATTTGTCGGTCGACTGTGAGAGATTGGGATTGAACTCCACCGACGGCACAAAGCACCAGCACAGCACCATCGAGGACACGCAGGCTTCTTTCTACTTCCACAGTGAAGTCAACGTGCCCGGGTGTGTCGATCAGATTGATCTGGTGTCCTTCCCATTCCACTTGCGTTGCAGCACTGGTAATTGTGATGCCACGCTCCTTTTCTAATTCCATATGGTCCATCGTTGCGCCATCACCTTCACCCCGGACCTCCTGTACCCGGTGGATCCGTCCAGCGTAAAACAAGATTCTTTCGCTGAGCGTCGTTTTTCCGGAGTCAATGTGGGCCGAAATCCCAATATTTCGAAGTTTTGCAGCGTCCATGGTGAGGTACTGTTGTGTTGTGATGTCTCTTAAAAAACTAAACGAAGAAATCTAAAAATTGCTCCGACGAATCGTCCCGAACATTCTCTTTTTGCCTATCCATTGAAGGGACCAGCAGGGGACAACTGCAGATACGCCTCAGCAGGCATCTTCCTGCCTGCTACCCGGTGGTGGCAACCGGAAGCACACTTCTTAGCAGGAATTGAATTAAATATGCTAAAACCTCAAACAATTTGGTGCTAGGGCGAATTGGCCCATTCACGAAAATTAAACACATTTTTGCCCGCGAGGGGCGTTGCCGGTCACGGGGCCCAAAGGCGGAAAATAGCTTATTTCCTGCCGTTTTTTGTATTTTTGGCCCCTGCCTGTGGGATATTTTGCTTTCGGGCATCGGATCGAGTTACTGGGGATGGAATTGGCTTAACCGAACAGGACGACCTTGCCTTGGCAGGCCTTTACGACAAAGACTCCAAGATTGCTCGCCAAGTGGGCAGCGACGCAGGGGATGAGCGAGCGCAATCGGTTGAGCCCAAAAAGTCGTACATAGTAAAACCAGAGTGAGTTGATAAACAAAATAAAAGTAGAAAAAATTGGTTGGATGTTGAGCAGCCCATCGTCACGCCAAAGGTTGAGTCCTATCCATTTCCAGAAAAGCCAGGGCGGTTGATTCTCTGGTACATCGTAAGACCAGATGTAGGGATGAATGAGTGCAAAGAGTATCGAGATGAACAAGATGCTTCCATAAAGTCGCCACTTTCCATCTCGGTCAAAAAACAAAAAACCACGGAAGATAAGCTCCTCCACAAATGCAGCCGCCAAAGTATAGATGCCCAGTAGTACCGACATCGTCGTTTGGTCCTCAACCACATCGAGCCCATATTCTCCAGCGACCTCAAGGGCGAGGATGCCCAGGGCCCCAAAGATGGCGATGGCTGTTGCCATCCAGCCCACCGGCGTTGCCCCTGGAAGTCCGGATTGCATCACATCCGCGAAAAGAGGCTTCCCTGTGGCGAGCTCGTTTTTGATCCGCCAAGTGTTTTCTCGATAGTCCTCAAGCCAAAGCCGAAAGAAATAGGCTGCAAGGCCTAAACCGCCAAGATAGAGAAAGGCGTCGCTCATAGCTACCGTAGGTTATTGGAGTCGCCCGGAATTGTCTGTCTGACGTGCAATCACTTCTGTACGGTAGGGAGCCTGCTGTGAATATTGTTGCAGTCGTTGTTTGAGGTCGTACATTTCACGACCTGTCGCTTGGCCCGCGGCCATTTTGATCGCCCTTTGTTGCTCGGAAACCGCATCACTGAACTGTCCTGCATTGGCATGTGCGGCGGCCACGGTATCGAGAAGACGAAAGTCTTCCTCACCATTCAATTCGATAGCTTTCTTTGCAAACTGAATCGAACGCTTGGGATCACGATACCGTTGATCTTCACACGTTGCCATCATCCAGGCGACACAACGGTAGGCTGCGACAGAGCGCGAATCGTTACGGACGGCAGTCCGATAATCTGCGGCTGCTCTTTCATAATC
>CAUZBD010000230.1:0-4899 GCA_963577795.1 Planctomycetota bacterium
GGTGGGCCGCGCCCAGCACTGGACCGATGTGACTGCAGAGCCAAACGAAACGTAAAAAACAAAACGTAAAAAACGAAACGTAAATAGTACGCATGATTCAATTTGCCGATCCTAAACCACTTTATCCTCCCGGAACCCTCGTTCGGCATCGTCGCTACCACTATCGGGGCGTGATCGTCGCGTTCGATATGCAGTGTCTGGCACCGTCGCAGTGGTACGAGGCAAACCAAACGCAGCCACCCCGTCAACAACCGTGGTACCACGTTCTGGTGCATGCCACCGAAACGACAACCTATGCAGCCCAAGACAGTTTGCTGGTCGACGCCGAGGGTATCCCGATCAGCCATCCGCTGCTGGAGGTCTATTTCGACGCCTGGGAAAACGGTCGCTACGTGCGGAATGCAACCTTTTGGAACACGTAGGAAGAACCGTTTGCAGCGGGCGTCAGGGCGTGGCAAAGGCGGCCTTGAAGCGTTCTGGTGCCTGATAAAACTGCGCCAGATTGGCTTCGCTGGCAAAAAGATAAACACGATTCTTAAAAAAGACGCCGTGTTTTCTTTGGCCCTGCAGAAACTGACCCTCTGCAAAGGCAACGACAGGGTCGTATCCCGAAAGCACCGGACTGTAATAATCTGGATTCCCGAGAAAACGCTGCTGCTGCGACTGGCCGGCAAAGAGATACAGCCGCCCCCGATGGTAGGCACCCCATTGGCTTTTACCGGCAACCCACTTTTTCTGGTTGATTAATTCAACGGGACACATTCCATCGAGACTTGGACTTTCGACCGCAGGCGGAAGTGGCAGGGCCTGTGGCGGCGGGGAGGCTTGCTCCTTCGGTGATATCTGCTGAGTAGTGAGCGAGGGAACCACCGCGGGTCTTGTGCTGGAAGGCAGGTAGGCGCTCTGCGTCACCCGGCCGTTAGCCTGCGGAAGACTCTCGCTGGGCAGCCCCACTCCTGGAGGCGGTGTGATGGCGACCGGAGGGCCGTTCCATGTGGGTCCCGGGCGGTTGATTGCGGCTGGGGCCGAGTTGGATACCACTTCTGGCGTCATCGCAGCTGGCATTGCCGGTGGCGTGCTGTTGGCATACCGCGGTCCTACCGCGTTTTGGTAACGGGCTGGATTTTGGTAACCGACGGGCACACTCGGCGGAGAGGGCGATTGCTCGAACCGCTGAGCTGTCTCCGGTCCATTCCCTGCAGACGGGACCAACCGCATCAATCCGGCGAGGTAACGGGTTGGCTGGGGTGGACATTTCTGGGTCGCGAGCAGACGCCCCGTTGCGTCCATCACCATGTCGGTCGGTACAAACCGAATGGCGTGTCGACGTGCCAGTTCCGGATGCAATTCGGTATTGATTTTCACCGCCACAAAGTGACGTGCGATGGTCGCGCCAACCTCAGGCTGGCTATACACATTTCGGTCCAACTGCACACAGGGACCGCACTGGGTCGACCAAAAATGAACCAGCAGCAATTTACCTGAACGGTTTGCCTCGGCCCGCCCCGCCTCAATGCTGTCGAGCCAGACCATCGAACCGGCGTGGACTTGGATCGACAAAAAAACGAAGGGCAATACGAAGAGAACTGCTGCGAGCCGCATGGGGAATCTTCCTGTAGAAAAGCGGGCGAAGGAAACAGTCGTTTTTCCTATATCGGCTGGCAGACAGGGTAAAATGGTGTCAAATTGACGGTCGTATCAATAATGATGATTTTTAACAAAAAACGCAGAAAAAGCCCGAAACGAACCGGCTGATGTTCCTGCCAGTACTGCGAGCGTCTCTATTGCACCAACGCCCTAGCGGCCACAGCGACACCGTAGGTGACATGTGACTTGACAGGAGCAGAGAGAGTCTTATTATTGAGGGAGAGATTAGCACTGCTTACACACGGCTAGGCGGTGGCGCTTTGGTCCGCAACACTCTGCTGGACCGATCCCGCTTGTTTTCGACGGCGCTCAAGATTGTTCGATCAAGCGCATTGCTGTCCTAGCCTTCTGATTGACTTCTCAGTCGCCCTTATGGCTTCAGGGATGCTCGACACGGCTTTTTAGAACGAGGTCGCTCGCGAAAACCGTGTCGGTCGTGAAAAACGTGAAACGCCGGTGCTGGAAAGCCTTCAATCAAGGCGATGGTTATCGGCCAAATTGGAATTGCAAAACAGGGATATTTAGTGGCGTTTGCCGGCCAACATTTCGGCAAGCGGCAATTCGGCAGATTGATTCCCAACTCCGGAAGCGTGCTCAGGCAGGCTACCCAAACCGGAGTGTCGAAAGCCGATTTAATCTCGTTGAAAGACGTCGATGGGCGACCATCCTGTCGACAGCAATAGACTCGGCAGCAATAGACTCGGCAGCAATAGACACCGTGCGAGAGAAAGATTTATGGCAAAAAGGAATAACAGCAACAGCAACAGCAACAGCAACAGCAACAGCAACAGCAACAGCAACAGCAACAGCAACAGCAACAGCAACAGCAACAGCAACAGCAACAGCAACAGTCGATCGCGGAACGATCGGCCTCGGGGTGGCCGTCGTCGGGGCAATCGCGTAGGCGGAGCCAAACGACCGAGCTTTGATTCTGGTGCGAATCAGGATAACGGTGAACCGCAACCCGATGCACCAGGTGGTGGCGTCCTCGAACTGCATCCCAATGGGTATGGGTTTCTCCGGGATCCGGAAAATAATTATCAGCGAGAGCGAACCGATCCGTTTGTGCCCGGCACCATGATTGAGAAATTTCGCCTCCGTGAAGGCGTGCTCATTCGTGGCATGGTCCAGCAGGGGCGGGGCAAGCAGGGACCTCGAATCAAGGAGATTGAGACCGTCAATGGGATAAAGCCCGAGGAGTATGGGGACGTCAGAAACTTTGATCAGCTTACACCTATTAATCCAGAAAGCTGGCTTCCACTCGAAACGGGGCACGAGCCACTGACCACGCGGGTGATGGATTTACTCACACCGCTGGGCAAGGGCCAGCGTGCGCTGATTGTGTCTCCGCCACGAAGTGGTAAAACGGTAATGCTTCAACACATCAGCCAGGCAATTGCAGCCAATCACCCCGATTTGACACTTGTGGTGCTGCTGGTCGACGAGCGCCCGGAAGAAGTCACCGACATGAAGCGGGCGGTGAAGGGCGAGGTGGTGGCGAGCAGCCTGGACCGGGATGTGGAAAGCCACGTACGTCTCTCGCAACTCGTGGTCGAGCGGTGCAAGCGACTGGCCGAAGAAGGCAAGGACGTCTTTCTGCTCATGGATTCGATCACACGAATGGCCCGCGCGTTCAATAAGTGGGTCGGCAATACGGGACGGACCATGAGTGGCGGTGTCGACATCAAGGCACTCGATATCCCCAAAAAGCTCTTTGCCACGGCTCGCGTATTTGAGGAAGGTGGATCGCTGACAATTGTGGCAACGGCCCTGATCGATACTGGCAGCCGCATGGACGAACTGATCTTCCAAGAATTCAAGGGGACCGGCAACATGGAACTTATACTCGATCGCAAATTGGCGGAGAAACGCGTTTGGCCGGCGATTGATATTTCTCAAAGCGGAACCCGCCGGGAAGAGAAATTACTTCCGGCCGATATGTTGCACGCAATCACCATGCTCAGGCGCACCCTCTCGACGATGGATCCGGTTGATGCCATGGAGCAACTCACACAAAAACTGGGGAAGTTCAAAACAAACGATGAGTTCATCGAACTGATCAGCGCTGCGCGGTCCATGGACTGAGCGGGCGTGTAAACGCCATCGGTCAAGCCGCTCTCCTCCCGTCTCGAGCGGCCTCCAGGCTGTAGGTGCCCTCGCGGGACGTAAGATGGTTGAGATTCCGCATCGTACGAATCCGATACGGCTTTTCTCCCTGGCACTCGTGGTAGATGCGGGCAGAAACCTCTCCCAGCAGCCCGAGTCCGAAAAATTGAACGGCAGCCAGCCCCGCCACGACCGTCAGCAGCAAGAGTGGATTCCCGGTCATATCAGCTCCGCCAAACCATTTCATCCCGACCGTGGTTGCTCCGGCAGCTCCCGAGAGTGCCACCAACAACAAACCGATGCCTCCAAAGAGTCGCATCGGGCTCACGGCGTGTCGGATCATATATTTAACCGTAATCAGATCGAGAATCACGCGGAGGGTCCGCCAGATACCGTATTTGCTTTGACCGAATCGGCGTGGATGATGTCGGGTCACTACTTCCACAGAACGGGCACCCTGCCAGTGTGCCAGCACCGGAATAAAGCGATGCATTTCACCATAGAGTGAAAGATCTGCTGCAATTTCCCGACGGATCGCCTTGAGCGTGCAGCCGAGATCACGAACTGGAAAACCGGTCACACGACTGATCAGCCAGTTGGCTATCTTGGAGGGAAGACGGCGATTGAGAAACGCATCCTGCCGGTCTTTGCGCCACCCGTGCACCAGGTCATATCCCTCGTAGATTTTTTCGACCATCATCGGAATATCGGCTGGTTCATTTTGAAGATCACCGTCGAGGGTGACCACACATTCGCCTTCGGCGTAATCGAAACCCGCCCGCATGGCGGCAGTCTGACCGAAATTCCTGCGAAACTCGATCACTTTAACCCGCCCGTCCCGCTCCGCAATGGCTGCAAGCTGCTCGCTGGTTCCATCGGTCGAGCCATCGTCGACCATCACGATTTCGTACTGCCAAGGGGACTGTTCCATAACATCGGTCAAAGCCTGGTAGCAGAGTTCGACATTTTCGTTTTCGTTGTAGAGCGGAACGACGATAGAGACTTGCATGGCCGAGGTCCTAGGAAGCGAAACGGAAGTGTAAAGCGGAATGATAGCGATTTGCGAAGAACGGCAGTTTCCCACAAAAGGGCCTGTTGCGACTAGACGAATTCTCTCGCAGTACGGGGTATGCTAGCAATCAAGCC
>CAUZBD010000231.1:0-4893 GCA_963577795.1 Planctomycetota bacterium
TAAATGGCAACAGGTAGATAAGTTTCTGCACAGTCCAATGTGGGAATTACTTACATGGGAGCATTATGAACGACTGATGGCAGAAAGTGAGTATGCCGCATGGGCACTTTATAATCGATATTATCTTAATCACTTCACGATTAGCGTACACAGTCTAGTCGATTCTTATAGCACATTAGAACAATTCAATCTATTTCTGGAATCGATTGGTATTCAACTGAATGACTCTGGTGGAAAAATTAAAATATCACCCGACGGACTACTCAAACAAAGTAGCACCGTTGCGCAAGTGATCCGTAGTGAATTTAGAGTCGGTAAAGACCAAATTGAACAACACGATATTTCTGGTTCTTACATCGAATTCGCTGAAAGGCTCCCATTTGCGGAACATGCACACTTACCGCGTGAAGAGATTACACGTGCCCACCGTCGGGACGGCTTTGAAGCTGAGAATGCGGATCGCATCTTCGAAAGCACGTATACTTCTCAGACCAATAGAGACAACGCAACCTGAACCAGATCTACCGTACGTGTTCGGAGAGAAATTCAATGGCAATCGATTCGGAATCGTTTCGTCGGTCACTGGCGGAATTAGAAAACCAATTTAATTCGCTCGAGCCAGAACTTGAATTGACCGTCCACGATCATGAACTGGACGTCGAAGGGCATGTGGTTGTCTGGTGTACCCGCAATGCGATTGACGGGCCACTTGGTCGATGCGGTAAAGGCGGGACGCGCATTACCCCCACACTGACACTCGATGAAGTCCGGATGCTTGCCCGCACGCAATCCTTGAAAAACGCAGCGGCTGGATTGCCTCTCGGCGGGGCGAAGTCGGGACTTCGAGCCGACCCGGATGCGGAGGGCTTCGAGCGACAATACAGGAGATTCGTAAGACTCCTTGCTCCCGCCCTCCGCCAAAATGGCGGCCTCTGGGGGGGGTTTGGGTTCGATATCGGTGCGCGACCGATCCATTGCCACTGGGCCTGCGAGGAACTGGGCAGAAGCGATATTTTTACGGGTAAGCCGCTGGCAATGGGCGGAACAAATTACGATCAGGAAGGCATTGCGGGCCTGGGCGTGGCGATCGCAGCAGCAACGCTTTTAGCCGAAAAAAAAGGTAGCGCAGGTGGCGCGACGGCAGCCATTCAAGGACTTGGCGCAATGGGGGCAGCGGTCTGCCGTTATGCGAGTGAATTGGGGATGTGTGTCCTGGCGATCGCGGATCCGCGGATCGATGGCTGTTGGGTGGGCGAGGACCCGGTCGATGGTGAACTGCTCAAGGCAATCGCAGCCATGGATTTCAACACCACCCTCGCGTTACTCCCGGAATACGGTTTCAGCAAAGGGCCACTGGATCAGATTCTTTTCCAAAAGGCCGACGTGCTTTTTCCCTGTGCCGTTCAAAACGTCATCCACAGTAAAAATGTGGAGAGTATTCAAAGCTGGGCAGTCGTCGAGGGAGCCAATAACCCTACGACACCTGAGGCGCGACAAGCCCTCCATCAGTGCGGCATCCACGTGATCCCGGATATTATTGCCAATCCGGGCGGTGCCATTGCCGCGTTTGTCGAATTGACCTCGACGGTCTCCGATTCCGAAAATGCGCGTGCTGGGACAAAATGCATTGAAGCGAAGGCAATGACCCGGCAAAGGGTTACAGAGAATGTGCGTGAGGTGTTGCAACTCGCTGCAGATACAGGGTGCAGTCCAACCGATGCCGCCCACTACCTGGCATACCAGCGGATCTTCGGAGTGGATACTTAAAAGTTCTAAGGCTTCATTTTACTGAGATCCAGAAGCTATTCTCGCTGTGCTACACTTCGCAGCAATCGCTACGTCTTCTAATTCGTGCGGCACCCAATACCAACAGGCCTACAAGCATCGCCACACAGCCGGAGGGCTCGGGTGTTTGATAAGTCCAACCCGCATCATGGGCATTGAAGTAGGCAGGCAAAAGCGTCTCGTGCGAAAAGTAAGCGGGTCCGATCGCATATTCCAGTCCGGTTGCCCCGGTCAAGTCCGCGCCCCGCAAATCCGCATCGTCGAGGAGTGTGCCCTCAAGATTCGTCAGTCGCATATCGGCATTCCGCAAACTGTGCGCATTAAAGTCTTCGTAACTCAAGTCGAGGCCGGTGAGCACTGCCCCGGGACCGACAAAATAGCCTGCAAAGACTTCCCATTCATAAGTTGAGTGGTCCGAACTGTAGTCGGCGTGGGTAAGTGCATAATTCGGCCCCGAAACATCAACAATTCTGTACTGACCTCCGCTGGTACCCAGATGCGAATTCTCGTCGTAGATTGTGCCATCCCGAAGCACGTGGGTATAGCTGTCGGTGGAATTGCTCCAGACCAAGCGCGAATCTGAGAGTCCCCGAATCACGCCTGCATCCTGCTCAATCACGGCGTTGACACCCCCCTCGCGCAAGATGATCGAAGCGGTCGAGTTCGGATCGTCGGCGACGTGCATCTGATGCCACGCTGCCCTCCCGCCTGCGGCCCGTGGGAAAATGTCATCGACGCCATTCTGCGTCACCTGCGTGTAACTACTAGGCCCTACAGCTAAATCGTAGCTGTAGATTTCATGGTTGTCATAATAAGGCCCATCCGCCGTGTAGGTGGCTGCCCAGTAGACGTCTGATCCATCAATCGAAAAATTTGGGTTCTGATAGTACTCCGTATCTCCATTTATTGTCCATTGTTGATTCGGATATTGATTCGTATTTGTGAGGGATGTGGATACCTGCGTATCAAAATGATAAGCCTTTAAAACATGTCCTGTTTCGATATTGTTCTGTGGTCGCTCCAAGTACACCAGATAATCATCATTTGCCTGATAACGTCCATATAATTGATACCCGGCTGATGGAGTGACTAGCTGCTGGTTAATGCCGTCGTCGATAGCAAGTCCACCCTGCGTGTAATAAAGCGTGCGGGTGCCAGCGACACGCGGATACCGTTCATTGAATCCACTCGTCTGAGATAGATTGGTGAGAGAGAGGCCATCGGAGGTGAATAGATCGGCTTGACCGCCAACATCCTCCACCCATGCCACTCGATCGCTGGCTAGATGATAATTCCCACCTGCACCAATTGGTGTATACATCTTCGACCCTAAACCGATGTTGCCCAGCGGATGGTTGAGACTTGGATTATGAAACATCACTTGCTTTGAATCGTAATCACCACGTGGCCCACTCTCCCAGACAAGCGACGTCCCCCAGATTTGCGGTTTTACATCATCAATATTGCCGTTATCGTCCGTATCGGTGATTCGGCGAATGAGGTATTTCGTCTGAGGAGCCTGGGGGCCTGGCTGCGGTGGACCGGCGAACAAATTGGCCGAATGAAGAAGACAGCAAATAGACAAAAAGCCCAAACCAAAACTAAGCAATATCCTCATAACACTCCCCATGCGTGCTGCGATGAAGTCCTGATAACATCCACTTAAGAGGGCGTGCAACGCACGCTAATGTTACAAATCCGCCGCGTACCATCCATTTTAGACCCGTCTGAGGACCACCTCAAGGATTTCGCGCGATATATCTGGCCATTTTCACTGCTTTTGTTACTTTCCAGGACTATTTTAGGCGTCGATCGCAGTCGCTGCTACCAAAGAGCCTAATAAGAAAACAACGTAGATGGTGAGAACCTGCTGGTAGGCCTGCAGCGGATGGCAATCTCCAGGGCCGATCATCACGCCCGGAACTATCTGCAGTACGGCGCCGACAAAACAGCCCCCCCCATTCACCAGCGCGATCGTGGTGCCCGCATACCGTGGCGGGACCGCATCGCACACCACGCCGAAAATAGCGACCGATGTCCCTAAAAATAAACCTGTGATTAGAAGATTGGCAACAAGGGCCCAGTAGGGAATCACGAGGGGAATAAAAATAAGGCCGGCCACACCGCACAACGAGCCCAGCGCACCGATAGCCAAAAGTGGCCGACGGCGCCTGAGCCGGTCTGCAAGAATTCCTGAAAGGGGTGCCGACACCGCAAGACCTACAAACAGCCAGCTATTGAGATCGATCGATTCAGTTTGGGTGAATCCAAAGGCACCTTGCAGGCGAATATCCCACAGCCCGCCAAAGCCGAACGCCGCACCAATCATCCCTCCATAAAAGACCAGCGCAAGGAGCACCTGTCGATTGGTAAACAAAATTCGAAACGCATCAATGATCTGCACCCTCTCGGAACGGTCGGGCATGCCGGGGGGCCTGTCTCGAACAAAGAGTGCACAAAGTAAACCAATCCCCAGCCCCGCGATGGCAAGCATATCCATGATCTGCCGCCACGTGACGCCGTGCTGCAGTAAGAGGGCAAACCCCGCTTCGCCTCCGACTGCCCCTAATCCGAAGAAGAAATCGATGAGTCCCATCGCCAGTACAAACATGGCCCCGCTAATCCAGCGACGGGCAACCAGGCCAGCACCCGGGAATCCGAATGCCGCAAAACCTCCAAGGCACGCACGGAAGAGAAGGGCAGTGGCAAACGAGTCGCTCCGGCTGAACGCCGCCGCGGAGACACCACACAAGAGAGCCGATATACACAAAAGGACGCGTGGGCTGAATCGATCCAGAAGCAACCCAGCAGGCACCTGCATAATGGCATAGGTCAGCAAAAAGGAACCGGAAAGCAAACTGGATTCAAACAGCGATAGCTGCAAGTCGCGGGAAATTCCCTTTTCGAGCGATCCATAGCCGATCTGAATGGCCAGTTGGTAGACGGGGAACAGCATCGCCACTGCCCAGATCATCCAGCCGCGGAAGTTCCCTCCTCCGTTCGCCTCTGTTGCCATCCTGATGCCTTATTCGGTTGATGGAGTGGAGGCCGACTCAGCGCCCACCGCGCTAGGTTCCCTAGATTATGCGTTAAGCGCCCGGAGATTGG
>CAUZBD010000232.1:0-4869 GCA_963577795.1 Planctomycetota bacterium
ACGTACGGAATTGTTTTTTGCGCAAACAAAAAACGATCAAATGCCCTCGTTTTTCAATATTTCCTCTCAGAGGGAATTTTTTATGCAAACTGCATGACGTGAAGTGAATATATAGAAAACACAAATTCAACGCCACGAATATTCCACAAAACCGACTTGGAGAATCTGTTTTTGACAGTCGATTGAGAGAGCCAAACCGTACGTCACACAACTTTTTTTTCAAATTCATCAACACCACTACGAGTACAAAAAAAAATAATTTTTTTGTTCTCGTATGTCTATTTCTGTTCCCGTAGCGTTCGTTTTATGCGATTGCGTCCGTTCAAGTATGTCTTGCTCTGTCTGGGCAATACCGCAGAGACTCTATTGTGGGCTATCGAGGTCAAAATAACTGCAATGTGGCCCCCTGACGCTTGCCATGGCCACACATCACGTTGCCCGTGATCGACAGTCTGTCTCACCACTGCCGTCCCCCGCCGGATCCGCCACCAGAAAATTGCTGCAAAAGGCTATAGCTGGTGTAGGCTAAGTATCCGAACATGAACGCCAGATAAATTTCCCCGTGGAGCAGACAAAAAACGACGACTCCACCAGCTGTGGCGATCGAAATCCATAGCGATTGTTCGATTCCCCGAGCCCGATTGCCCTGTAAACACAATTCCCGGGCGATCTGTCCGCCGTCCAGAGGATAGATCGGCAGTAAGTTCAGGAGTCCCCAGAGGATATTGATCTGCCACAGATACCAGATGAGTGTGTTGAGGTTGCCGGCATCGAAAGGGACAAAAAAGGCCCAGGGCGGGAATAGAGGGTGAAACCCCGAGAGGGGTGTTTCTGGCAAGAGTTGTACCGTGTGTCCGCTTACCTGGACCGCTCCCATGATCAACCCAATAAACAGAAAACCTGCAAGCGGTCCGGCAAAAGAAATAATGACCTGACTTCGCCAGTCGTGCCGTGTCGGTTGGTAGGAAGCAAGGCCCCCAAAACCATACAGCGTGATCCAGGGTTTCCAACCGTATGCCAGTGCGGTGAAGGCATGGCCTAATTCGTGGACAAGAATCGACACGAAAACACACCCTACCCAAATGAGAAGGTCAATCGGTGGTGTTTCGCCCCCACCACTAATTCCCAAAATGACGACGATTGCCCAAAACCAGGGATGCACTCGAACTGGAATTCCAAAGACATGGAATCGCAAGTCGTATCGTGTTTGGGGGGGCTCGCCGAGCAGCATGATCCGGTCCAGAAAATGATTTCGTTGTAATGTTTTTGTAATTTGGATAGTCGCAAAGATATTTACTTCGCCAAGACGGGGTCAAGAACCGCCATCGTATTCTCGCGATCGAGGAAGTGTGGGCGAGGTTGGGGCGGTAAATTTCCTTCAAGCTTTTCTAAAATATATTCTGCCGCCAGGTCTGAAGCACCTCCATGGGCAACCTCTTCTCGAATCAATTGCAGTTGTTTTCGGCAGCGTTCCCATTCTTCGGGGTGCTTCAACCAACGAATCAGATGACGGGCAATTTGCGGTGATTTGTCCCGACTAGTAACAAATTCTGGAAAGGGTATTTCAGCCCACTCACTCCAGTCGGAATCAAATAAACGAAGGCGTTTGGCAAATGGTTCATCGGCAAGCATGTTGACGAGCGTCATGTACTTGACGCGGAATTGTAGAAGGGGAGCGATCGATTTGATCAATGCATAAAACCATGTTGGTACCCAATACAGAATAACAGTTGGTTTTTGATGGTAGAGTAACTCTAAGGAAACCGATCCCGAACAGGCCATGGTACAGTGACTGGCAGCGATCAGCTCAGGTGTGCGACCGACAAAATTCTTTATGGAAAGACCGCTCTGGTTGATTAGCGTCTGCGCCCATTCCGCGTGCGAAGATTTGAAGCTCGCTACGGCAAATCGAGCTGTAGGGACTTCATCGTGAACGATGCGAGCGGCCTTCAGAAACCATTTTAAATTATGTTTTACCTCTTGCGTTCGTGAGCCAGGTAAGATCGCGATGAGTGGCCCGCCGCCATTTTTCATTTTGTCGATAAAGGCGTTATCGAGAGACTCATTTTGGAGTTGATCAAAATAAGGATGCCCGACAAAAGTTGCGTTGCAGCCGCGGTTTCGAAACCATTCTTCTTCAAAGGGAAGTTTGCACAGTACATGGTCTACCAATTTTCTCATTTTGTTGACCCGCCATGGTGCCCATGCCCAGATCTGGGGTGTGCCGTAGTAAAATACAGGAATTCCATGCGCCTTGGCACGGCGGGCAATCCACCAGTTGAATCCGGGATAGTCGATCAAAACGACAGCATCTGGCCGATGGTGTTGGAAGTAGCGGTCTGCACGACTGGTAAGCTTCCAAAAAGAGAGCAGATGCCCTAGCACCTGCACGATTCCCATCACCGCCAATTGGGTCAGGTCTTCGTGGAGCCGACAGCCTGCAGTCGCCATCCGCGGGCCACCGTAGCCCACTGGATCGATATCCGGATCCCGTTCCAAGAGTTTTCGGATCAAGTTAGCACCGTGGAGATCCCCACTCGGTTCCCCAACGGAGAAGAAAATCTTCATTCCGCGATACATTCCCTGGGCGATGGTGAAAACAAGATCTATGCAGCCGAAATTCAAGTATGGCAAAACCTTACCAAACGACAAAGAGCAGCTTTTCGGGGCACGTAAAGATCGCTTCCGTCACCGAGATGGGGAAAATCTCTTCAGGCGAAAGCCACCTGAGGTTTGCATTCGTGGGCAGCGTCTACTGGCTGATCCTCACTTTTTGGCAGACTGCTTGCTGGAGGGCGTTTTGTTCGCCCTGATTTGATTTTGCTCTGTTCGAGATTTTGTCTGCTCCGGGCGAGTAGGGACTTATCCTTGTGGGTTTGGATTTCCGCGTCCATTTTCCCCCGCTCTTTTTCGGCGGTCATTTTTCCGCCTCTCCCCCGAAGCAACTCCCGGAGGGCTCGATTTTTGGCCAATTCCTCGTTTCGCTTTGCTTGCGCCGCTTCTGTGCGATTTAAAGACCGCAAGTGCCCTAGGGATGCAGCATGTCCGACCGCCAGATCAAGAGGTGTTTGCTGCAAACGATCCGAAACTATTGGGATTTTCCTTGTTATCGAGAAGTAATTTGACAAACTCCAGTCGGCCGCGACTCACCGCCACGTGGAGAGGTCTGCGGCCAACGGCATCCGGAGGATTTTCGCAGCCAGCTACCTGGGCACCCAAATCGATCAGTGCTTGGCCTACTTCGATGTGCCCGGCAAGCGCCGCAAGCTGCAGAGGGGGTCATCCCTCTTCAATCGGTGTGTTGGGATCAATGCCTCGGGTGATGCAACTTCGGGCCTGTTCCAGATCGTTGTTTTCAATCGCTGAGGCGAGTGACAACTCATCTAAGATTACATTTTTTGGTGGTATGTACGGAGGCGATTCTTGTGCTTGATTGCATCCAATGAAAAATAGCAATCCAGCAGCAAGGATAAAATGGCGGATGCGAGACACGTAATGGCCAAGGTGTTATGGTTGACTGGGCAGCAAAAATCTAAAGTATTATGATGGTTTTTTATTTAATATACCACTGGCGAACCGAATCGTTTTTTTGTTCTCAGCCGATGGCCTTTTTCTTCCTCTAATAAATTGCTGTTCCAATGTGTGCTACTGAGCAGAAACGAGAAATATTTTTTTACGATCGCCGTTTTTTATTGGTTGGGGTCGTCGGCTTGGTGTTTGCGGCCTCACTTTTGTTTTCACGATCCTTACGACCGGGATTGCCGGTACCCACAGAGCACCAAGGTGTGGGGCGAGTACTTACAGAAATTCAACTCCAGGGACCGACCGTAGACCGTGCAACCACCGAAAGCGATTTAAAGGGTTCGATCGTCTTGCTTCATTTTTGGGGTCTGTGGTGTCCCCCTTGCCTCCGAGAACTTCCCCTGATTGATTCTTTGCAATCCGAGTTCAAGCAACTCACAGAAGTGCGTATTGTGAGTGTTGCCTGTGGATTGCCAGGAACAACCCCATCGAGCGAACAGGTCCGAGGGCAGGCCGAAAGATACCTTCGTGATCGCCGGATGGAACTGCCGGTTTACACGGATCGCGGTGGCATGACGCGGCGAAATGTTGCCATGGCACTCGGAGAGGGAATGCATCTGGCAGCGTATCCCACAACGCTGCTGATTGATCCGCAGGGGGCGATTCGCGGTGTCTGGATCGGCTATCATACTGGCAATAAGCAGCAGATGGCCCAGCAAGTCAGTCGCTTGCTCGACCCAGTCGAGTCAGATGCGGGCCAGTTTCCCGAGTAGATCGGGATTTATGGTCCTTGAGAAAAGCACCTATTTTATCCGGTTTCTCTTTTTTCCACCTTCTGGCGATCTGATCTTGTGAGGCTGATTTCCCGTTGCTACGATCACGCCGATTTTTCAGGCCCTCGGTCCTCCATCACGACACTTAAAAGTAGATAACCGATTGAGAACATCACTATCGAGCAATCGCTGCCTATTCTCCATCGTGGGGGTGCCGATCGGCATCTGCGTGGGTGTACTTATTCTTTGTCTTTCAGGCTGCTCACGGAATGGTGGTTTTACGAATCCGTTTGCCCAGGCGCAGGGAAATCGTTCCGATCGCGTTCCCTCGGGAAGTCCAGCACAGCAGGTTGCCCAGTTGGAACAGTGGCGGCGCGATTCCGAGTCGGAAGTCAAACAGCTGCGTCAAAGTGTTGCTGGTTTGACAGAAAAGAATCAAACGATGCAGACGCAGATTGCCAACGCGCAGCGCCACGCTCAATTGCAAGATCAGCACTTAAAAAGTGTGGGCGATCGTTTAGCTTCCACGACGAGTGAGTTGGCACAAACACAACTACAAAAACAGGGTAGTTCT
>CAUZBD010000233.1:0-4844 GCA_963577795.1 Planctomycetota bacterium
TCTACATGGCGCCAGAGGCCTCTGATGGAGTCACAGACGCACGTAGTGACATCTACAGTTTAGGTGTCGTCTTCTATCAATTACTGTGTGGCAAACCGCCTTTCGAGGCAAATAGCCCGGTGGCAATCCTTGCCAAAGCACTCGCAAAAGATCCGGAACCATTGCGTAATATCAACGAAGATATTAGCCCGAAGCTAGAAGCCTTCGTTATGCGATCTATGGAAAAAAATCCAGCCGATCGCTTCACGAGTGCCCAAGAATTCTACGACACGTTACATGCGATTTGAGTTGTGGATGCGTAGTATGTAGAAGTGCGGACTTGTTCCTGTTTGAAATCTGCGCCCGAAATGTGGGCAAAGACGGGGCTTGCACCTAAGCGGCGATTGATGCGAACTGCGCAAGATTCACCTTTTTCAGATGAAAAATATCTTTGTGTTTTTCAGCCATGTGGACAATCACTCATAAATACTCGGCAAAGGCCACTGGAATTGCTTGTCGCATTCGAGTCCGAGCAGAAAGAGCAAACAGATACATAACTCTTAGACGCTGCAGGAGCAAATCATTTTTGCTTATAATCTGGATCCAACTCTCGCCCGATTCAACAAAGGCCCTCGTAGCTCAGGGGATAGAGCAACGGTTTCCTAAACCGTAGGTCGCAGGTTCGAATCCTGCCGAGGGTATTGTTGATTGAGTCACAGAACGTTCATTGTATCGATCGGAATTGAGCTATGGAAAAACTTCTGATCACTGGCGGTGCAGGTTTTATCGGTAGTTGCTTTGTCCAACGCTGGATCGAAAAACAGAATATCGATCTGGTAAATTTTGATGCGCTGACCTATGCGGGCCATTTGGCGTCGATCGGTGGGGTCGCTGAAAATCCCCGGTACACGTTTATCCACGCAGACCTGCGGTCGGCCAAAGATATAGAACAAGCAATCTGCGAGCATCGACCTTCCATGATTCTCCACTTAGCTGCGGAGACTCACGTGGATCGATCGATTGAGAAACCAAATGACTTTATTTCGACCAATGTCATGGGTACTTCCATCCTGCTTGAAGCGACTCTGCACTACTGGAGAACACTTTCCGCCTCAGAACAAGAAGGATTCCGCTTTCTCCATATCTCCACCGATGAAGTCTATGGGCCAGTCGGCAGAAAACGTGTTGTAACGGAAGCAGACGCCTACGCCCCCACATCACCCTATGCCGCCTCCAAAGCAGCGGCGGATCACATCGCCCGATCGTATCAACAAACGTATGGTTTACCCGTGATGATTGCTCATCCGACTAATAATTATGGCCCCCGGCAATTTCCTGAGAAATTGATCCCACACTTCATTTTTAAAATCCTACGCGGAGAAGATTTGCCACTTTATGGCGATGGCATGCAAGAACGCGACTGGCTGTTTGTGGAAGACCACTGCTGCGCCCTAGAAACACTTTTATTCGAAGGTCTCCCAGGGGAAAGTTATCATCTAGGTAGCCAAATAGTGCGAACAAACCTTGAGGTTGCCCAGCAGGTATGCACACAAATCGATCGCCAACAGACAGCGCATCCGGGTGAGAGTAAAGAGCGGATCACCTTTGTCGAAGATCGCCCAGGACACGATCATCGCTACGCACTGGACTGTGGGAAGATGGAACGACTCTTCGGTTGGCGGCCTACAATATCCTTTGAGGAAGGAATCGCCACTACGGTGCAGTGGTATTTAAAGAATCCCCAGTGGATTGAAACCGTTTGCCAGGAATATCAAGGAAACCGCATCGGTCTTCTGTAGCCACCAACGATTCATTTTTTACAACCCGCTTATTCTTTTTGTCACCATGCACACTTCATCGCGCCCAGCCAAAGGAATCCTGTTAGCCGGCGGGAAAGGATCAAGACTGGCACCAATGACTCGCTTTGTGAGCAAACAACTTCTGCCAGTCTACGACAAACCGATGATCTACTACCCGCTTGCGACATTAATGCAGGCCGAAGTACGGGAAATTTTACTCATCTCAACACCCGCACACCTTCCCGTTTATCAGCAATTGCTCGGCAATGGAAAGCAATGGGGAATTCAATTGCATTATGCAGAGCAGGAATCAGCAGGCGGTCTACCTCAAGCTTTTACGATTGGTGCGGACTTTATTGACGATACATCGGTAATGCTCCTTCTCGGTGATAATGTTTTCTTCGGGGGGACTATCACCGAACACCTTGTCCGGGCGGCACAAGCTTCACGGGGTGCGACGCTGTTTGCCACCAGACATAGCCAACCTCATGCGTATGGTGTCGTCGAGTTCGGGCCAGGACAAAAGATTCTCTCGCTCGAAGAAAAACCGCAGCAGCCTAAATCGAACAATGTGATTACCGGAGCTTATGTGTTTGATCCACAGGTTGTTGAATTTGCACATGCACTCCAACCCTCCGATCGTGGCGAAACAGAAATGATCGATCTGCTCGGATGTTATCAAGCGCAGGGTGACCTTCGGATGGAATTTTTAGGAGCTGAAACGCGTTGGTTTGATACGGGGACTCCCCAAACATTGCTTGATGCCTCTCTTGCGATAGCCAACGCGCAGCGCGCGCAAGGTCCGATTGGCTGCCCACTGCAGACAGCGCAAGCGAACAGATGGATTTAAAAGGTTTTTCGCCTTCCAATGAGCCGGCCATGGAGACGCAAACTGTTGGACTTGCTATTGTCAGTCGGTTGACAGTCTTCTGGCCCTTCGATGACAATGCGTCCTCAGCATGCAACTCCTGGATTGAATCGATGCCCGTTCGCTCCACCCGAATCCTCCTCACACTTGTGTTTCTCGCCGGTTGCGGTAGCAGCCAGTATGAAGAAAAGTTCGAAACTTCGCTCGAAACTCTTCGCAATGAAACTCCCTTTTCAAGTCTTTGGCCACAACCGATAAGCGTTCCGCTTTCAGTAGAGGGAGAAAATGTTATTTTCAAGGTCAGGATACCTCGTGTATTTGATACCAAAACGGAGGAGGCGTATGTGCTGGATCAAAACACACCAAGTCCACGGAATCCAGAAGTCGCAGTGACCGCCGACCGACTTTGGCCAACTTTTCTTCGCGTGGGGACGCATCTTCGTACGTATGAAGTCACACTTAATTTTAGAAATGTCGCGGGTCAAAACGTGCGATCTTCAATCCGCTGTTTTCTAGCAGTGATGCCAAGGAGTAAAGAAGTGGACGCCCAGGGTGTCTTAAGCAAAAGAATTACCGATAAACTCAAGCAAGCGTTTAATGAAAATACCGTTCTCATTTCGCGTCAGAAGCAATCCCATCCCCAACTGAAATCCGGGGTGGGTGGGTGGCTAGCCCTGCAAGTCCCGATGCCCAATGGAAAAACACGAGAAATTAAAAAGATTGAAGCGAACGGAAATATTCAACTTCCCTATTATATGGAGCCTGGAAAACCGGCGATTCAAAACAAGACGCGACTTGCCACCTGTCTCGTTTACATCATCAGGAGTGGTGAGGAAACGGTTATTCTCTCCTGGTTGCTGCCTGCGGATCTTGTAGCGCTTAAAAACATTGCGGTACAGGCGGTCAAGGTGCCGGTCACGCTGCTTCCCGTCGCTCGAGCGATGGCCGGAACTATACAAGTAACACAAGTAACGAATTTATCGACAGATACAACGGAAAAAGGGAATTAAAATTCCGCGCTGCCCGGTGTGCGGGGGAAGGGAATCACATCGCGAATATTCGCCATTCCGGTGGTGAACTGCACGATCCGTTCGAGGCCGAGGCCGAAGCCTGCGTGGGGGACCGTGCCGTAGCGACGGAGATCGAGATACCACCAATAGGTTTCAGGATCGAGATCTTGCTGCTCCATCCGGCGTGAGAGTACGTTGAGTCGGTCCTCGCGCTGGGAGCCGCCGATAATTTCGCCCACCTTCGGCACCAGCACATCCATGGCGGCGACCGTTTTTTCATCGTCGCTCAGTCGCATATAAAACGGTTTGATCGTACTCGGATAATCGGTCACGATCACCGGCCTGCCGATCGCTTCCTCAGTAAGATAACGCTCGTGCTCTGACTGGAGATCTTGTCCCCACTCGGGTTTGAATTCAAATTTTTTATCTGCACGCGCAAGCAAATCGATCGCTGCGGAATAGCCGATCCTTTCAAATTGACTGTCGCAAATTTGCTCGAGCGTTTCAATCACTGTGTTGTCGATCCGGTCGTTAAAAAACTGCATGTCTTCGCCACTTTCCTGAAGCACATCGCCAAAGATCCGCTTAATCAGACCCTCGGCCAGATCCATATTCTGTGGAAGCTCAGCAAAGGCTACCTCGGGTTCAACCATCCAGAATTCTGCCAAGTGCCGCGATGTGTTGGAGTTCTCGGCGCGAAACGTAGGACCAAAGGTATAAATTTTCCCGAGGGCTGTGGCATAAATCTCGCCCTCCAACTGGCCGCTTACGGTGAGGTAAGCCGGGCGGTCAAAAAAATCGGCTGCATAGTCAAGGGTCGTCTCTTTTTTGGCAAGCCCTTCCAAATCGAGCGTGGTCACGCGGAACATCTCCCCTGCCCCCTCGCAATCGCTGGCGGTGATGATCGGCGTGTTGACGTAGAGAAACTGCTGCTCCTGAAAAAAATTGTGGATCGAGCGAGAAATCGTGTTGCGGACGCGGGCTACAGCGCCGAAGGTGTTGGTCCGGGGCCGCAAATGCGCCCACTCGCGAAGTTTTTCAAACGAATGTCGCTTCTTCTGCAGCGGATACTGCTCCGGATCGGCCCAGCCATGTACCTTCACGTCGGCCGCATGCAGTTCGGTCGCTTGCCCTTTTCCGCCCGAAGGTTTTACCTCCCCTGTCACCGTGACGCTGCAACCGGCAGAG
>CAUZBD010000234.1:0-4835 GCA_963577795.1 Planctomycetota bacterium
CAGACGGTTGGAAAGGAACGTCAATTACGATTGCGGTTTCCCCGGGCAACGCAATCAGACTGTCAGCTTGTCATTCCTGAGGCGGACCAGACCGTGCGCGTCCTTTCGGGAGGCAGTTTGCAACAATCAGAGCAGGTCGACGGACGGACCGAAGCGCGTCTCGAGGGGATTGCCGGCGAGCTGCGGGTGGCCTGGCGACCCACGCTTGTCCGGAACGCTCCTCGGATGCAAGCGCTCGATGTTGTCGGCCTCCAAAGGATACGAATGGATGGGGGGCTCATCCGCACTGAGGCTGATTTAACGATTCAAAGTTTCGCTGGGCCATTTGATCGCTTTCGCGTCAAACTTCCTCCAGGATCTCGATTACTTGCCGACAATTCAGTGGAATATTCGTTTCAGGTGAACGAAAGTGATGGCCTGGAGGTGGAGGGCGGCGAATGGGTCGACGTCAAACTGGAGCAACGAACGCAGGGACCTGTGGATATTCAGTTGGTCACCCAGCAGATTCGTGATTTATCACGTACCGAGGAGTCGACCCAGTTAGCGGGATTTGATGTGGAGGGATCGATCAGGCAATCTGGCCGGATAGATGTGTTTGTTGCTGGCGATTGGCATGTGCGATGGCAAGAAGGTGCTAAGGCGCGTTTTGATATTCGACGCGTCGATGCTCCCTCGGATGCTCCTGTGCCACCTGAATGGGTTGCCAGTTTTGAATACTATCGACAACCTTACTCGCTCAATGCACAGATTGAGCCCCCGAAGACTGAGATTGTGGTTGAACCGGAGTTTTACTTTGACGTGGATAAAGAGCAAGTGGTGCTAGAGGCCCGGTTTAAATACCAGGTGCGTGGCGCACGTATTTTTAATCTTGATATCGATATGCGCGATTGGAAAATTCTTCCAGGCGGGGTTGGTCCGGCAGAAAAAATTGATAGTGAAGGATTGAGAACAAGCACCGATGGTCAACTGAGCATTCCGTTTAAGAGAGCAGCGGGCGGCGACTTTGAAATAGTCGTGCGAGCGGAACGACCACTGCCACCGGGAGGTGCTTTACTGACTCTTCCGCTGCCTCGTTCGAAAGCAGGTCGGGTCGATGCGACAATCGCAATTGTGAGTCCTGCAGATAACGTCGAATTGGTTCCGAGGAATAGAGAACAATTGCAAGAGCGTGTTCCCTCTGGAGTGAAGGCAAAGTTCGATGGAAGGCAACAGGAACCACTTTTTTATCTTTACGACCGGGGCCAGGAGGTGCCTGTTGATCTTTCTGCGGATCTTAAAATTCGTCAGGGAGAAATCTCTTCACGCATTAATAGTCGAATAAAGATGACACCCGAGGAGGTGTTGGTCGAGCAGGAAATTAAATTTAATATTGAATATCAAAGAATTGATTCTATCGCGTTACTTGTACCGCGAGTGCTTCTGACCGAAGAAAATTTGGTTTTTCGAGATGATAAACCCTTGCCACTTTTACTGGTCGATGAAGATTTACTCGGCGATATCGTTCGCGTTCGCGTGCCTTTAGAAAATGCAATTGGTGAGGTTGTGCTTCGGGTGTTGCATCAACGTCGTTCAGATACGTTGGAGCCCGGAGCGCTTACCTACGTTTCCATCCCTCTAGTGGTTCCCGCAGAGGGCACGCTGGATGAAAATCAACTTACATTAGAATCGGCCGATGGGATTGAGATGGATCCGCTTGGCGAACAATGGGAACGGATCGATGACTCGGATGCAGCGACTGTAACTCCCCTCGATGCTTCGGCAATCAGTTACCGCTGTGACAAACCCCTCGGTGAGGTCGACATCCTCGCGGGCTTGAGTGAGGATTCCGTGAGCAGTCAGGTAGTGGTACGTCGAGGTTTTCTTCAATCGTGGCTGACTCCCCAGTCGCGGTATGATCGCGCCACGCTGTTTTTGGATAATACCGGCAGCTTTCTGGATTTTGAGTTTCCAGAAGATATTATGCGGTCGGCCATTGGTGTGTGGCTGGATCGGAAACGCGCCGAAATCCGCTGGTTGTCGGGCCGGCAACTTCGTATTGTACTCGGTAGTTCGGCAACACACGTCTTGGAAATTGAATGGCAAACACCGGCGAGCTCTTTTGTTCCGGATGGCATGCTTTGGGAAAGTAGAGATCTTCCCATGCCTCGTTTATCTTCCAATGTCCAAATACAACGGCCGCTTTACTGGCAAGTGGTTCTTCCGCAGATGCACCATTTACTTGCGGGACCGGAAGAAGCCATTCCCTACAATGAGTGGAAATGGCAAAGGGCTGGTTGGCGTCGTATTCCACTGGTCGGTGACCGGGAACTCTCGCAATGGGCAGGAGCCGATGCGTGGCAAAATAATTTTCCCGGCGATACCGACGGGGGCAATATTGGTATCAATCGCTATCTATTTCGGCTTGCGGAGTGGCCCTCTCGCCTCTCAGTACTGACCATTCCGCGGACGCTGCTGGTCCTTGTGCCGGCCGGATTTGTGCTCGCAGCGGGCGTGGCTTGTATTTATTTCCCACGGTTGCGGCGGGCTGAAATTGCGTTTGTCTTTGCGGTTGGTCTGCTTGCTGTGGGTTTGCTCTATCCCGAGCCTGCGGCGATGGTTGTCCAGATGGGTTTGCTCGGTGTGATTCTAGCGGTGCTGGCAATTTTCCTTCGACGCGTGTTACTTGTCCGTTCTCCGCAGCGATACGTTCTCGAGAGAACTGGCGGTTCAAGCCATCATCAAAGGACAACAGAGTTTCACTATTTAGAGCATGCACCACAAACGACTTCCTCTGTTTCTAAGTCCGTTCCCGACCAATCTTCTAAGAGCATCGGTTCGGTGGAAGCTGCCCCGCTTGATGGATCAGTCGCGGAGCCGAACCCATGAAATCAATAAACCAAATATTCGGTTTGCGTTGGCTGTGCCTGTTTGCAGTGCTGCTTATTTCAATTCCGGTGTGGGCGGATAGTGCGCCAGGAAAACGTATTGCCTATCGACGCGTTTATGCGCCGGTGGACCGACTTGCCGACTGGCCGCGCGGAAAAGGGCTTTACAAGCCGATGGATGCAACCGCTTTCGAGCGGTGGGCAAGCGGGGAATCAATACAAAACGAATCGCCTCAGGTAACCGACGCACAATTCTCCGCGATTCTTGAAGACGATGACCAACTCACAGGAGAAATGGCGCTGCAGATCGATTCTCCGTCAACGGAATTGCAAGTTTTACCCCTCAGTCCCTGTGAAGTTGCGTTGGCAGATCTGGAGTGGGAGCAACACGGAGAGAGAATTCCTGCCCAAATAGGAAGTGATGTCCAAGGCCGTCTTTTTCTGTTCGTATCCGGATCGGGGACGTTACGAGGTCGTTGGTCGGTGCGCGGTAAACCAGATCGTGCGGGTCAATTGGAATTTCAATTTCTTCTTCCACCGAGTATCACAAAAAAAATTCAGCTTGATCTGCCGGAGGGGGTTGAGCCGGATCTGACAGATGCCGTGGTAAGTTCTCCCGCAATCGTCTCGGGCGATTTGCGTAGATGGGATCTTCAATTGCCCGGGCGAAGTCGCATTCATCTGCGGATTCTTCGTCCATCCGCAGATCCAGAAGATGGACGGTTCAATCTTCTGAAACAGTCGTTGTCGTATGATTTTGGCATTAAACGGATGCAATTGGATCAGGAGTTGTCGCTCAATGTTTATCGCAAGCCGTTAAAACAACTGGCGTTGGTAATGGATCCGCAACTCCGGCTTATCGATGCGTTTCTAGGGGACCAGCCTATTGAATGGTTGGAGCAGGAGGAAGTTATTGCCGGGGGTCGAAAGATTGTACTTCTATTTCCCGAACCGGTCGTAGGCAGCGATCGTGTCGTGCGACTCCGTGCGATGGTGGAGCCTGTGTACGATGTAAACTGGAAACTCCCGCGAATGACTCCCGAGGGATTTTCGTGGCAGGAAGGGACAACCACGCTTCTAGTCGCCGCTCCTCTGGTTATTGAACGAATGCAGTTGACTGGTTGTCAGCAATTGCGCGCCGGTAAGGTTCCGGGCCAAGTTGGGTCGGAGATTTTTGAGATACAAGATCACGGTCCTGATGCGGAGGCAGAAATCTTATTGGTCGCAGGGGCTATTCAGGGTGACGTCGACAGCGTGACAGCCTACACATTTGCAGAGGGGGTCATCGATGGACGCATGGTCTGTGATGTCCGCTTGGCTGGACCAGCGCAGTTCAAAATTCAAGCAAAAGTGCATGATGCCTGGGATATTGAATCCGTACTATCGCGCGATGCGGGGGTGATTGAACGATGGCGCCAAGAGGCAACGCCATCGGGCAATCTGTTAACGATTTTTCTCAGGCGCGGTATTTCGGCCGCACGTCCACTTCGTTTGGAAATTACAGGGCGGAAAAATCGTACCGTGCCGTCCGAGATAATCGATGCGAAAAAATTACAGATACTTCATTTTGAGGGTATGCGAAGTCGCCGTCAGTTGTTTGAACTGGTTGCTCGAGATCCCTATCGCGTCCGGATTGCCAGTGCAGCGGCTTTCCAAGGTTTTTCTTTTACGGAACTCACCGAAGACGATCGCGATCGAGTGGGAGAAGATTTTTCAATCAAACTACGGGGCGTGGGCCAAGATCGTGCGCTGGACAAGCTGGTTGGGGGAGATTCCCAGGATTTTGAGCAGGAAAACTTTGGCGTCCGGTTCTGGTACGACAGTTCGGAAATGGACCAAATGGAACTTCTTATAGAAAAACCAACCCCACGTTTCTCGACAGAGACACGAATCGAAGCGCAGGTTGGTGATGTGAATATCAGCGAACAATTTGTGGTGGAGTGCACGCCGCAGGAAAGTGGCATCGATTCG
>CAUZBD010000235.1:0-4824 GCA_963577795.1 Planctomycetota bacterium
CGGCAGACCATTCAGTCGCAATTCCCGCGACCCGGCCTGGTCCGCCTGATCGTGCTTGCCGCGGTGCTCTGCTCCACCGCAGGCTTCTTATTTTATAAACGAGAAACTCCAGTGCCGGTGAATACGATTCCCCGCGTCGATCGCACCGGAGAATATGTTTCTGCCAATACCTGCAAAAAGTGTCACCCCGGTGCGCATGCATCCTGGCACGACACCTTTCACCGCACGATGACCCAGGTCGTCTCGGCTGAAACGGTTGCCGGCGATTTTGATGGCCGCGACTACAAGGTCGATGATATCACCTACAACTTCTATCGCGACGGCGATCTTTTTATGGTGGATGCAAAAAAGAAAAACACAATGGGAAAAGTGCGCTCCCTGCCCCACTTTCCCAGGCGGGTGGTGATGTCGACCGGATCGCACCACTATCAGGCCTACTGGGTGCCTAATTTAAAGGGACAGCCAATTGAAATCCCCCTCTATTACAATATTGCTGAACAGCGATGGATCCCGAAGCAAAAATCGGTGATCGAACCACCAGGAATTGCTGGCAATTCCGCGCACTGGAACAGTCACTGCATCAACTGCCACAGCACTGGCGGCATTCCTCGCTTCGATGAGGCGACGATGGTGGCCGACAGCAGTGTGGCCGACTTCGGCATCTCCTGTGAAGCATGCCACGGTCCGGGCCGGGAACATGTAGAGTTTCACCAAAATGCAGTCAACCGCTACCGGCATCATCTCTCTGGCGAACCGGATCCGACGATCGTTAATCCTGCCCGCTGTACGAAAGAGGCAAGCGTGATGATCTGCGCACGATGCCACAGCAGCAGTCAGCCGCACGATCGCAACAAAGCCTGGATGGAAGGAATCCATTTCCGGCCCGGCAATGAAGACATCGACGACCACCTCGCCTTTGCAGATTATGACAACCTTCCTCCCGTTGAGGATCACACGTTTGCCAAAGTTTTCTGGCAGGACGGTACCTGCCGCGTAGGGGGCGATGAATACAATGCCCACATCAAGTCGGCCTGTTACACCCACGGTGAACTCACCTGTCTTTCGTGCCACTCGATGCATTCGAGCGATCCGAACGATCAACTAGCGGCAGGCATGGATACGAATGAGGCCTGCCTGCAGTGCCACGAATCGTTTCGCAACAATCTCCAGGCCCACACCCACCACGCGGCCAATTCCAGCGGCAGTCACTGTTACAACTGCCATATGCCAAACACAAGCTACGCACTTTCAACCGCGATGCGCAGTCATCGGATCGATAGCCCCGATGCACAGCGAAGTGCCGACACCGGTCGGCCCGATGCCTGCAATCTCTGCCACCTCGATCAAACCCTTGCCTGGACCTCGCAATATCTGACGCAATGGTATGGCCAGAAACCGGCAACGCTCAGTGAGGAGCAGCAAACCATTCCCGCCTCGCTCCTTTGGCTCCTGCGGGGCGATGCCATTCAGCGGGCAGTGACCGCGTGGCACTTCGGCTGGCCGGCCGCACTCACCGCCTCAGGAAACGACTGGCAAATGCCCTTCCTCACCCAACTGCTCACCGACAATTACGACCAGGTTCGCTTTATCGCCCACCGCGCACTGCGATCCTTTCCCGGATACACTCCGGAGCAATTCCCCTACGATTTCCTCGCGGCAGACGAAAAATGTGCCGCCGATCAAGCCGCGGCGCTGCGAAAGTGGGCCAAAGACAATCCACCAGGATCTAAGCTGCATACGCGTATTTTAGAGCTGACCGCACAAGAACCTCTTGCACTGTTCCTACATCGTCTGACAGAATCTCGGGACGATACACCCATTTTGATCCCCGAGTAATCCAGATGTCTGATAGCCAGTCGCCATCACCCGCTCCGAGCAACGCGCACGGTCGTGTGATCGACCGGGCTAAGCTGCATCTCTGTTTCGGCTGGTGGCAGCTGTTCGTATTCCTATCGCTCGGAATTGCGTTAGAGGTCATGCACGGCTTTAAAGCGGGGTGGTACCTCGATGCCGATAACGAGACGCGGCGATTGATGCTTACTCTGGCGCACACGCACGGCACGCTACTGGGCCTTGTCAATCTCGCCTTCAGTTGGACCCTCACCCGCGTGCCGCAGTGGGGCGAATCGGGGCGACGGCTCGCCTCGTGGAGCTTGCTCGGGGCAAGTGTGCTGATGCCACTCGGTTTCTTTGCGGGCGGTCTTTTTCCATATCCGGGCGATCCAGCCCTCGGGATCATCCTGCTCCCGGCCGGCGCATTTTTCCTTTTGGTCTCGATATTCCTTACCGCGGTGGCCACGTCCAAGAAGAAATAGCTGATCACCGCGCAGTCTACATTGGATTTCACTCTATTTTTCTATTGTCCCTAGGAATAGAGGATGCCCCCCGTTTTATTCACGCCAAGAAACATCATAATTTCAGTTGAAATACCTCAGAGGACGTAACAACTTAGTGGTCCAGAATCTCCTAAAGACATGAGCTAACCGATGGCGAAACGAATACCAGCAAGGTCGAACCGTACTTCAAAATGCAAAAAGAAAAAAGATTCCACCGCAATGATTATCTTATTTGCTGGGGTGGGATTTGCATTTATTTTGATCATCGTCGTGCTATTGAACTCACAGTCGACCACAAAGAAGTCCATGTCGACTGCAAAAAAAGAAAAACGCACTTCAAGCAAACCCATTGAGCAGAAAAGAAACAATCAAAGTACGCAGACTGATAAAACACAAACACAAAAGAAACAAATAAGTAAAAACCTTTCCAAACATCCAGAATCTGAAAAGCAAACCAATCCTCGCAAAAAAATGAAAACACGAGGTAACGCTGGCAAATCATTAGAGATCCCCGACAACCTAAACAAGTTTTCTCCGCGCGATTTAAATACCCTACCTGCCGAATTCACGCTTCCAGATAACTCGGTGGGTGAGCATATCCTAACTGACCGGGTTCGCTTTACCGATGATGCTGAATGCAAGATACAATTGCATTCTGCAAGCCAGCCTGGCCCGGAACTCACGCGCACAAACAACAAAAATCATCACTGGACACTGAGTGCCGCTCATAGCAATAAGCCGATCGCCAATATTCAGTTAACCGATAAAGGGATAACCTTTAAGTGGGATCAAAAAACTAATCCTGACCTTCGCACGTTACTGCACAACTCGAAGATGACGTTTAAAAGTGGGGACCATAAAAAAACAGTGCAACTCCGCCCCATAACTGAGGCTCCCAATATCAGGCTATTCGGCCGTGACGCAGAGCAGCAATATTCATTTAACCTGAAGCATGCACCAAATCAAATTCAGTGGGCACTAGAACCTACGGACCCGAACCAAGCACCCTTTAACTTTCCTACTGTGGGCGCACCGACGACTAACGGGCCAATCCCAATCACGGAATCGCTTGAATGGGAACCCGAAAATAACACTGGCATTGTGAAGGCGAGATACGTTTGGAAATGCACAACTGAGCCTGGAAGAAGGCCACAAGAAAGCAGCATCCAAATCGTACAAAAAAAAGATTATAAAATCGGCGATTCCAAATGGCGACCGTTGACCACAGATAGCCTGAGACGAGATTGGGATGGTCGTTTAGGAAAATACGACAATGTAGTCGCCGGGATACAACGAAAGATCCTTAAAGGAAAATATCCCTCAGGAAAACAAATCAGTACTCTGCGCCGAATGATTCGCGAAGGAATAGCCTTCGCAGATGTGCGTAATTTCTACTACGCTCTGCCCGATCGCACGATGCGGATTGACTTTCGCACACCATGCGGAATCAGCGACACACTTCTTGCGCAGCATCCCGTACAAGATCGTGCGACCGAACCCTTTTCAAAACGACCGCAGGCCGCATCTCCGCCAAACCCAAAAGAACCAGCTGACACCAGCCGACCCCAGCCAACACCTCCCATTAGTCAAGAAAACGAGGATGAACAATGGATCATGCCACCTGGACAGAATCCCTGGAAGGCGCGCCAGGAACAGTTAGAAAACATTTCTCCGCGTGGCAACTAGGCGTCAACTGAACCACTGGACCAGTTCGATCACGTTGTGATCGGGATCAGCAAAGTAAAGCCATCGCACCTTCCCCTCCACCGAGAGCGGGCCGCGGAGAAGGGGAACTTCATTTTGCTCGAGCTGCTTGATGGATGCTTCGAGGTCGTCGACCCCGATCGCCAGATGCGGGCAGTAAGGCGTTTGGGGAATCGGCGGTGCCTTGAATTTTCCGTCGAGCCGCGTGAGTAATTCAATGCGCACATCGCCGCGCACTAGAAAAACACACTCTTCGTTTTCCTTTTCATTGCGATGTCGCCAATCTTCGGTGAAGCCGAGTTGGTCCACATAAAAATCGATCGACCGCTCAAGATCGGAAACTTCAAACGCCATATGATCAAATCGCATTCGTAACGCCTCCTGTCGAAAGATAGCGAACGGAGTATGCTATACGGGTATTCACAGCGTCACTGTATTCACGGTTTCGCTGGCTTGTGCACATGAGGGACATGCATTCCATGAAAATTCTCGAACTCTTTCCGCTGACCGTCTTCTGCCAACCGATTGGATTTCCTTCCCCCGAGGGCCATCCGGAAGACCAGAAAAACTCCTGGGTGCAACACATTCTGAAGATGCGGGAAGCGTCGGACCCACCCCGTTCGGAGATTTCGGCATGGACCGGTGACGTGAAAGGACACGAGTTTATCCACAAAGAACCTACCTTCGAGCCTCTATTCGAGTCTATCGCGACCGGAGTTGAAACCTACCTCCAACAAATGGGCCTCGATTTTACACAACTGAACCTCTATTTCACTCGATCCTG
>CAUZBD010000236.1:0-4818 GCA_963577795.1 Planctomycetota bacterium
GATCTCGAGGCGGCCAAGGATGGCCAGCAGTGGGCAACGTATGGACCAGTCACTCCCGCTTATAAAGAACGTGTCCATTTCTTCGAACTTCTGGCCGACGCTGAAAATCAAACACACGTGCTGTTAAAGAATGCGGCGGCAAATTGTGGAATCAGCCTTTGCTACGACATCACACAGTTGCCCTGTTTTTCGCAGTGGAAGCATACGGGGGCTTTGGAAGATGGTTACGTCACGGGACTCGAACCGGCAACCAATTTTCCCAACCCTCGTTCGTTCGAAGCCGACCGGGGCCGGGTCGTCTCCCTGGCCGGTGGTGAATCGCGGCAATTTGATCTTCAATTGCATTACCACTCCTGCCCTGAAAGCGTGCGAGCCGCCGAACGGGCGATCGAAGTCCTTTCCGCAGGGGCAAATCCTTTACTGCATCCACAGCCCAAACCAGAGTGGTCCTTTGGGGGCAACGGCTGAGGCAGCTTGGGGTCACTGCACCTCCTCCCGCCGTTAGCATTACCTGCTGGCACCGCTGGCACGATGCGATCCCCGCCGAGCGGGATCAAAACCGCTTTCCAGTCAATTGCTCTCCTGATGCGAGCCGATACAAAATTGGGCTCTTCTCTCTGTGTGATTCAAGGGATCTTTCGTATCCATGTCGCAATCGCAAGCGGATGACTTATTGAGTAGGGGCGGTTCGGACGCGATACCGTTGCGTCGTCTTCGGCGGCATGCCGAGCAACTCGCTACGCATCTCTCGGCGGTGGGTAGCGATCTTGACCGTAGAGAAGCCGAAGTCGCTGCGGAACAATCACGAAGAGATTGTGAATTGCGGGCCGCACGACTTTGGATGACCACACGAATCGTGAATTTAAATGACCTTGTCGAACGGTTACAGAATCAAGTTGCAGAAGTCCGCCATCTAGCCCGACGGATAACCCCCGATCAGCAGGCAATCGTTTCTGGCGACAAACAGGATCTCGATTTAGTCTCTATCGAGCAGCAACTGAAAACGCTTGAGTTGCATCTAGAGCACTACCAAAGCCGTTCCCTGGAGGTTAACGAGCCGAGTGAGGTACACTGCGACTTGGCGCAACGAACCGCCGCCCTGGATTTTCGAGAACGCACCCTCGAGAGTGCCCGCCGCGAGTTGGCCGCCGCCTACCACGAAACGCGGGATATCCGCGATTCAGCGGAGTTGCTTCTGCAGCATACCGCCGCACAAGATAAAAAACCGAATTTCGACAATACCGCTTCTGTTGCAACTCCACGGGAACAGCAGCCCCTGCGCGTACATACGCTGGCACTCGAAGAGGCCGAGACAAGGTTGCGACAGGTTTATGTGCACATTACAGAAGAACGGAAAAAAAATGCCGACCTTAAAAAAGTGACTTCCCCTACGTGGGCGAAGGAAAGGCAAGACCTCATTCGCGAAATCCATCGCCTTCAGGCGGCGCTTGAAAAGTCGAAACACGATGCTTCGTCCCAGAAAGCTGCCTAGCGCGACGCGGCCCGCTGAACGGGAGATGGGATCTGCCTACTGCTGAATCAAAATTCAGTGGAGTTGATATCCAGTTATCGCTTCTGTTTGTGCCTGATGCTGGGCAAACGTAACCAATTGAACGGCCCACTGAAGGGCAGCACGCGAAAAGTAGGGTGTATTGGGAACCGAAAGCTTCTTCCGCTCCTTCGTGGCCAACTGCTGCCAACTCAATCCGTTGGCAAGATGCCAAACAGCTGCTTGGGCCACCGCATGCGGCACTTGACCCTGTCCGTGAAGACGGAGCACCTCGAGGACTGCCGGATCTTTAGTCATGGCCGAAATAGGCTTGAGCTCATACTGCATCGTACTCCGAGGATCCGGTTTTCCATGCTCGAGGCAGATAAAACCCACATCATGTTTGGCCACTTTTTCTGGAGGTACATTGAAAAGCCCACCTCCCGTACCACCACCACCTTGGGTCGTCTGTGCAAGTACGGGAACGGCCGCAAACGCTTCTGGGACTTGGATTGTCAGGGGTTGGTCTGTATTATTTTTCGCCACGATACGTGCCTGCTGGCCATTTTTCACAATCAGCTTGACATCGATGGTTCCTGTTTCCATTGCCTCGAGAAGGTCGACGGGAGTCGTCTTCTCTTTGGCCAGTCCAAATGAGGCAAAGAGCAAAACCAGCGAAACGATGAAGCAGAAGCACCGTGTGGAATGACCGGACATGGATCTCTCTCCCGAGTAAGGCAGTGATGCAGTGTGGAACAGCGATTCGGTTACTGTTTTCCCCCACCGACCCGGCAACCCAAAAACGGTGATCGGCCAGAAACGGAGGCAGTCAAATCGCCACACCTCCAGAATAATTAAAATAGGGGGGGAATTCAAGGAAAAAAGGTGGGGTAAAATGGGGATTCTAGAGGGTCGCCGCAAGCTATTATTGACATCAAGTCAGCGGATTCTGTAAACTCTGCCGAACGGCGATTTTAACCGTAGAAATAGGCTGCTTTTGGAGCGCGGGTCTTCCCCCCTCTCCGGCTGCCTAGATCCGGGGTTTTCGTGCCGGATGGATCTGTCGGACCGCCCGCGTGGGGGTTCGCATAGCTATCCTGACGGCTGTGAAAATTGGTTGCCGCATTGCCCCTAAACCGATGGTTTCAAGCAAACAATCGCGAAGCATCGCGAACGATTCTAGTTCTCTATTCACACCTAAAACACCCCAACTAAGGTAACCCACCCATGTCTTTGAGTCGTCTTCTGGATGTGACGGGCAGCCGCCTGCTGCTGCTTTTTACTGTCGTCTTTTCACTCTGCAGCCCATCGGTTGCTCAGGCGCAGGTTGAAGGAATGGGATATCACCCTGATGACCCGATGTTCAAACTCATCTGGGGGATTGCCTTTGTCTGTGCTGTGATTGCTCTTTTGCAAGCGTACATGTTCTTCAAAAAGATGAAGGCTTCGGATGAAGGTAACGCAAGGATGGTGGAGATTGCGGGTTATGTCCGCGAGGGCGCCAATGTGTATCTCACACAGCAATATAAGGTCGTGGCAATCTTCTTTGTCGGGATTTTTATCCTCTTGGTGATCGCTGCTTACGGCCTGGGAGTTCAGAGTAAATGGGTGCCTTTTGCCTTTATTACCGGTGGCTTCTTTTCCGGACTTGCCGGTTGGTATGGCATGAAAACGGCCACTTTGGCCAGTAGCCGTACGGCTGCCGGTGCTCAGAAGTCACTGAATCAAGGTCTGCAGGTCGCCTTTCGCAGTGGAGCGGTGATGGGACTTACGGTCGTCGGTCTGGGACTACTTGATATTACTCTTTGGTTTCTCGTACTTCACTGGCTGGTCCCCAAATTTGGCTTTGAGCCGCTCGGCCTGAATGTGATCACCGTAACGATGCTTTGCTTCGGGATGGGAGCTAGTGCACAGGCGCTCTTCGCCCGCGTCGGCGGTGGTATTTTCACGAAGGCCGCCGATGTCGGTGCCGACCTTGTCGGCAAAGTTGAACAGGGTATTCCGGAAGACGATGCGCGAAATCCCGCAACGATTGCGGACAATGTGGGAGATAACGTGGGCGATGTGGCTGGAATGGGGGCCGATCTCTATGAGTCGTATTGTGGTTCAATCCTTGCCACCGCGGCACTTGGTGTCGCTGCTTTTGCGAGTGGCACGGTACTCGAAGATAAATTTGCTGAATTAACTGGTGCGGCCGGTGGCATCAGCAAAGGCGATATTGAATACTTCCAGATGGCGGCACTCTTTTTACCGATTTCCATTGCGGCCGTCGGCATCCTACTTTCGATTTTGGGTATCTATTTGGTGCGAACCGAAGATAAGGCCAGTCAATCCGTGTTGCTCAAAGCACTAGGACGCGGAATCAATACATCCACCTTCCTTGTAACTTTTGCTGCTGTGGGCCTGACGTACTGGTTGTTTGATGGCAAGTTTCTCAGTATCTCCATCAGCGTTGTGGTGGGATTGCTTGCTGGGTGGATCATTGGAAAGTGGACCGAATATTGCACCAGCGATGAATTCAAACCGACTCAGGATCTGGCTGAACAGGCAGTCACCGGACCGGCCACGCTTATTATCGGTGGAGTGGCCGAAGGAATGAAAAGCGTGTGGGTTCCAGTCATCGTCATCTGCGTAGCGACCTTAGCCGCATTTGTCTGTGCGATTGGTGATATGGCAAAGCTTCAAGATGTGCAATATTTTGCCCTCGGACTTTATGGTGTCGGAATCGCGGCTGTTGGGATGCTGAGCACTCTGGGAATCACGCTGGCCACTGATGCCTACGGTCCGATTGCTGATAATGCGGGCGGAAATGCGGTGATGGCAGAACTGGAACCGATTGTACGGGAAAGAACCGATGCTCTGGACAGCTTAGGCAATACCACGGCAGCAACCGGAAAAGGGTTTGCTATTGGTTCGGCTGCGTTGACAGCCCTGGCTCTCTTGGCGGCCTACGTCGAGGAAGTTCGCGTAGGGTTTGAGCATATGGAAGAGGCCGTCGTGGAAGAGTTCAATGCACCCGGTTATTACAAAGTAACGCCCCAGTTTATAACGGTTGTGGAAGATGCGGGAGGAGGTGAAGGCCTCACGCATCGCGGCTTAATGATTTTAGACGGTGCACGGAGTCCAGAATGGACAGCATTACCCCTTGGTGAAAAGATTCCGGAAAGTGCCCTTTCAGAGCATGAATCCGGCAAGTGGCTAACGCACAACCATGAGAGCGGTGAGAGTCAGCTGGTAATCGTCAATCGTGAAACAGCAACCCTTCCCGATTTCACTCGCTACTACGATGCATCACTAATGAATCCCAAAGTTTTGATTGGGGTCTTTTT
>CAUZBD010000237.1:0-4804 GCA_963577795.1 Planctomycetota bacterium
GTTCGGCATTTCGGGCGCGGGCGCGGATTTTTCGATCGACGACATTGAGCCAATCGGGAACCGCTGTGCCTGCAAGAAAATAGGGGTCCGTTGTATAAGCACGCCCATGGGCAAAATAGTTCATAACTGGTAGGCCCGTGCGACCACTCTGTCAATTTATCCTAGACCGATGTCCAGGTCGCTGCCTCGGCGCTACTGAGAACCGCTTGGCAGACTTTCTGCGTTTCCAAGGCTTCCGCAAATGTAGGGCTTGTCGCCCGACCCGCGGCAAGATCCTCCAAAAAATCGGCGACTTGATGGACAAAAGTATGCTCGTAGCCAATCTGTAATCCGGGAACCCACCATTTATCCATATAAGGCATATCCCCGTCGGTGACATGCACATCATGCCATCCGCGGATGATTGATTCTTCTCGATTATCGAAAACCTTGAGACGATGTAAATCGTGCAAATCCCAGCGAAGGGAACCGTGTTCCCCGTTGATTTCAAACGTGTAAAGCGCCTTGTGTCCACGAGCGTAGCGCGTCGATTCAAAGAGCCCCAACGATCCGTTTTCAAAATGGCACAAAAAGGAACAGGCATCATCGATGCCCACCTTTTCGACTTTACCAGTCAAATTATGCATCCGCTCTTTGACAAATGTTTCGGTCATGGCCGTGACATCGCGAATCGATCCGTTGAGCCAAATCGCCGTGTCGATGCAGTGCGCAAGCAAATCGCCCGTCACCCCGGACCCAGCGGCAGCCACATCCAGTCGCCACAAAGCAGCGCCCCCCTGAGGCAAATCGGCATCGATAGTCCAGTCCTGAAGAAACTGCGCCCGATAGTGAAAAATACGACCCAGGCGACCCTCCTGCACCAACTGTTTGGCCAAAGTGACCGCAGGCACGCGACGGTAGTTGTACCACACTGTATTAGGAACTTTGGCTTGGTTTACGGCCGCCACCATCCGTTCCCCCTCCTCAACACTCATCGAAAGTGGTTTCTCACAGAGAACCATCTTTCCTGCCTCAGCGGCGGCAATCGCAATTTCGGCGTGGGTGTTATTCGGGGTACAAATATCGATCGCATCAATGTCGTCGCGGGCAATCAATGTCTGCCAGTCGGTTTCAACCGACTCATACTGCCATTGGGAGGCAAAGGCCTGCGCTTTTTCGGCATCCCGGCCGCAAACTGCTTTGAGGACAGGGCGATATTCTCTTTCAAAAAAATCGTTGACGCGTTTGTAGGCGTTCGAGTGGGTTCGGCCCATAAATCCATATCCGACCAAACCGATATTCAGTGGCTTTGTCATCCGCTCAAACCTCTCCTGATAGGGTCAATGAAGATTTATGTATCCCAACCACATGTGTCTCGCACACGAATCATCGCATCTAAAATCGTATCCCACGTATCAGGATCTTCGAGCGTGGCATTCGGGAACATGCAGCCATCCCAGCAGATATGCTGAATGCCTCTTTCGCTGCCGCCTTTGAGCCAGTAGCTCGCGCACCGCGTGATATCCAATTTCCCTTGAGGATCGTCGGCCGGGCAGTGCTTGCCGGTTTTATCATGTGTTCCGGCGCCATGAACTTCGCCGTCGTTCTGCGCAACATGAAAATCAATTGTCCACGGTCGCAGTTTGTCGGTCATCTGCTCGTAAGCGTCCCAAAACTGCTCTTCGGTATGTTCTTTGCTGAGCAAGGCATCGTCGGGAGCGTTGTAGCCCAACATGAATGTGTAGGTGTGGGCCAGATCGGCCTGAAATCCAAGCGTTTCCGGCATACCCACCTCCTCGAGTAGGGCCAACGTGGCTTTCCACGAGTGCAGGCCGGCCCAACAAACCTCGCCTTCGGCGGCGAGTCGTTCGCCATGATCGGCAGCAATCTTTGCAGCTTCTCTGAACGTGGCAGCAATCCGCTTGATATTCGCTAGCGGATCCTCGAGAAACTTCGCGACTCCAAACTCTGCCGAATCGATGCGAATCACCCCATACTTCCGCGCGCCATGCACGTTGAATATTTTGGCGATCCGGCAGGCCATCTTCACAGCGTCGAGAAATTTTTTTCGTGCCGCAGCATCGCCCATGGCCGAATCGCCTACCGTACCAGGCCAGACCGGTGCAACCAGCGAGCCGATATCAAAGCCTTTGCTGACGATCAGGTCCGCGATCTTCTTCAACTCGGTATCGCTCGCCTCGGGATTGGTGTGGGGCAGGAAGAGAAAATAATCGATGCCCTCAAACTTCTGGCCATTGACTTCGGCAGCCGCAGTCAGGTCGAGCATCCGCTCAAGGCTAATCGGTGGTTCCTGCCCCTCCTCGTCGCCCTTCCCTACAAGTCCGGGCCACATGGCATTGTGCAGCGCAGGCAAAATATGGCTCATCGGAATGGTCCTCGCTGTTGGATTTGAGAAAACTTTCCCGTAATCACTTCCATCTTCGTGTTATTGGCGGTGGTCACCCACGTTGGGGAGATTTGAAAACGTATCGGGACCAAAATAACGTAACCCTACAAGCGGTTCGCTACCCAGGTTTTCTACCTCAACGCCATTGCGAGCTGCCTCACAGGTAATAAAAACCTCATCTTCGGTCTGTTGACCAAAATGAATCATCGCCGGAGTCTGCAGCGCCAGCTTGCCGATTCTCCCACGTCCCTGTACCGTAATCCATCCGCTGGCACCCGGGTCTTGGAGAACGCATTTTGCCCCAGGCAGCAGGGTCAATTCTTTTGCCGAAAAAAGCTGTGCTCCACCAATCCGGCCATACGTAATCCAACGGTCTGTAAAACCGTCTCCAGAGCATGACTTGTCGATAATCGGCTCGAGGTAATTGTTTTGTACAAAATGCGTATCGACATTCTTTTCCCAATCAAGTTGTCCGACAATGAAATCGAGGTCATCGTGCTTTTCCTTGGGCATATCTTTGACCAGCAGGGCCCAGGGAACTTCACGACCTTCCACCAGAGACTGGAACATCCCAAAGACATCACTTCCCCACTGCGGTTCATAGGTACAGAGTGACCCAGGAGCATGCAGCACCCCCGGGGGGATCAACCAGCCGGTACCCCGCTGCAGGCGATACGCTCTGGAAAGATCCAAAATACCGTTATCCCCGCGATCCCAGTTCTCCAAGCAGCGGCGAACTTCCGCAGGCGTTGTTCCCGGTTCCAGACCCATGAACGTATAGGCAAAATGATTGTCCACATTGTTGTACTGTGGCGGAAAATAATAGGCCTCTGGTTTGCCTTCCTGTCCGACCAGTGCCGCATCTTCTGCCGACTGATGCATGTGGTGCGGGATCGGCCCCATGTTGTCAAAAAACTTTGAATAGACGGGCCAACGACCATATTTTTTGTAGATCTCGGCCCCAATCAAAATCGCACTCCGCTCATCGACCGCATCTTTGAGGAGAAACCGCTGATTATTAAAAACAATGTAACTAAGCCCCTCGTCGGGCTGACGATTTTCGTTGGCCGCTTCAGTCGTACTGGCAAACCAACGCTCATCGATGCCACCCCGATGCGCTCCATAGGCATACCAATCACCTGGTGCGAGCTTGATTCGCTTGCCTGGATGGAGAAAACTTCGTGGCACCCAGGTAGGCGCAAGCCTGAGCAGACCTTCACCTTTTTCAAGTGCTGCATCGAGCAGCGTGGCAACACTATCGGCCGTTGAGATAGGCGTCGTATGGCGATCTGCAACGTTACTCATGCGAGCCTCCTCCTCAAAACGCAACCGACAGACGCCAATAAAAAAAACCACCGGTAGAGAGCGTCAACACGGTGGCCAGCACGATGACTTGGACCCTAAGTCACCCTTTTTATTCCTTCTCAGGGCCGTTGGCAACCTACCGGGCATTCACTTTTCATCCCTTAGCTCACATGCGCCCGGTAGAAATTCGCGCGCATCAAACTTAGATTCAACAGCAACATCGGTGATTAATATTGTTGGCTCCCAGTTCACCGTATCGCAAAAGGAAACCAAGGCCCATGCAAACAAACAGCTGGACACTTATCTCAAAGGACGGTGGCAAAGTGATCGATGAACTTCACATCTCTGGAGCAGATGTGAGTGAAGCGGCGGCCGCTTGTCAAATTGATTATCAGCGACTCTGTGGTGGTCGGCAGGAAGGGCTTCATCTCCTCTCGATCGACAACGGTACGATACGAGTAAGCATTATCCCCGAACGAGGCATGGGGCTTTGGAAGGCATGGTCGGGAGAGGTTGAACTTGGCTGGCAATCTCCCATCGATGGTCCAGTCCACCCGCATTGGGTTCCCCTTGATGAACCAAGTGGTCTCGGCTGGTTGGATGGATTTGACGAATTACTGGTCCGCTGTGGCATCCACAGCAATGGGGCGCCAGAACATGACAATCAGGGACGTTTACTTCATCCACTCCACGGAAAAATTGCGCAGTCTCCAGCCCACCAACTAGAAGTTGCGCTCGATAAAGAGAGCGGAGAAATTGTCGTCCGCGGTATTGTCGATGAAAAACGTTTTCTTTTTTATCACCTGCAGCTAGCCGTTACTGTTCGCCTGCATCCGGATCGTCCAGTCATTTCCATCCACGACGAAATCACTAATCTTTCCTCTGTGCCAACCGGTATGCAGCTGCTCTACCATATCAATTTTGGGCTTCCTTTACTGACCCCCGATGGAGAGTTGGTCCTCCCGGTCAAGCAAGCGGCACCGAGGGATCTCGAGGCGGCCAAGGATGGCCAGCAGTGGGCAACGTATGGACCAGTCACTCCCGCTTATAAAGAACGTGTCCATTTCTTCGAACTTCTGGCCGACGCTGAAAATCAAACACACGTGCTGTTAA
>CAUZBD010000238.1:0-4794 GCA_963577795.1 Planctomycetota bacterium
ATCGGTGGTGCTGACCAGATGCGAGCCGTACTGATCGGAGATGACGCGACTCGGATTGATAATGTTATCCAACAAATCCTTATGGGAGAGACGTGCCGAGACACTACTCAAATCCGGGCCGATCGAACCACCACTCCCGTCAAAACGATGACAGGCTCCGCACTGTGCCGCATAAAAAAGATTCTGTCCATTCTGATAATCTCGACCGGAAAGACCACCGTCGATCGCAGCAAGTGCCGCTTCCACGGTCCACTCTCGGCCCGGGCCCTCCGGTGGCGCAACCTCCTGCAGAGGCTGCGGATCCACCTGCTGTCCGGTTAAATCAGCGACGCCGGCCTGCTCGGCAGGAGAACAATTAGTGAGCGCGACTTTACGGATATTTGTGAGAAAACCTGCAAAACTATGGCCACCAGGATGTTTGGCTACATCCAGAAACCACTGGAAATAACGCCGGCGTTCCGGCAAGGTCCAGCCGTAGCGCAGATTTCGCAGCATAAACGCATACTGAATCTCAAGCAGCGGCGGATAGTTTTCGAGCATCTTAGCGATCGGAGATCCGTATTCCTGATTACGAGCGATGAGTTCGCCCCACGCCGGCACCTGCGGTGGATCGGCCGATTCGATCAGCGCCAGAACCTTCGAAATAACTCCTGGTGAATCGAGGTAAATCAGCAAGCGAGCCAGTTCGACGTTGACCTGATCGTTATCGTCGGGAAAGTTTGCGTCGAGCACGGCGATGACCTTTTTTCGCTGTGCAGCATCGGGTGGACCCAGTCGCATGAAACACAAGCCCAGATTTCGCAGCAGTGTGAGCTTCTGCTGGATCGAAAGCTGCCTGAAATCGATTTGCAGCAGGGCATCGAGCACCTCACTCTGCGCTTCCTTGCCTGCCTGCCGACAGAGTGCCATGAGCGCGAGTAGCGCCCGCTGGGGATGGCTTTCATTCAATGCCCGTTTTTTCCACTCTTCAACCGGTTGATTTTCAATGGCCACGCGCGCCGCATAGCGGATGAACCGATCCGGACTCGCCAGCGCCGGCCAGGCAGCATCAACAGCGCCGGGGGACTGGTGGCCGTGTAACTGCTCGAGTGCCCGCCGCACAGCGTTCGCATGCGTCATTTTTTCCAGAGGCGCTGGGCGAACATCCTCGTCACCCTCATAAAACACACGCCAGAGTGCAGACTCGATACCTCGTCCGCCGGTCGCAAAATAAAATGCACCGTCTTTGCCGATCGCCGCATCGGTAACCGGTAGCGGAGTCCCACTAATGAACTCTTCTTCGGTTCCGATGTACGAAGCACCCCGCGGCTTCAAGTGGATCGCGTGGATCGTACCGAACGTCCAATCCAGCGCGTACAAAGCACGCTGGTACCGGGACGGAAATTTTCCACCCGTCCCGAACAGGACTCCCACCGGACTCCCGGGCCCGATATCAACCACCGGAGGAAGACTATCTTCAAAATAGTTCGGCCATTTACCCGTGCCTGCCCTCCAGCCGAATTCGCTCCCACTCGTCGCGTGGCAGATCCGCGTTGGTCGGTACCAGGGGGCACCCATATCCCATTCCATATCTGCGTCATAGGCAAATAGTTCACCTTCAGGAGAAAATGCTGAATCGTACGGGTTGCGATAGCCCATGCTGAGCATTTCAAATCCGCTTCCATCGGGGTTCACCTGCGCGATCCAACCCCCGGGAGCAAGCAAACCCTTGGCATGTCCGTGGGAGTCCCACTGGCGGGGTAAAAGAAGGTCTTCCTTCCAGTTGCTCGGTAACCGGCTTCCTTGTAGTGGAGCCGGTCGCGTGTAATTGCCGCCCATGACGATTAACTTCTCGCCATCGGGAGTCGGGAAAATCGCATGCGGACCATGTTCACCTGCACCTCGAAGCGGAAGGATGTGCTTGGCCGTATCCAATTTTCCATCGTCATTCGAATCGGTAATCGCCCAAACGCCTGAACCTTCCCCGTTCACGTTGGCGTAAAGGGTCCCGCTGTGGTAGCAAAGTCCTTGCGCACTCGAGACCGGAACATCCACTTTTTCCACAACGGTGACCGATTCGGTATCCCCGAGCGTGGGTGGATGAATCTGGAAGATTCCTGCACCGCCCTGATCGCTCGCAAACAGTGACCCGCCTGGCCCCCGGCAGAGACCAACCCACGAACCCTGACTCGCCCTTGGTACCGCATAGATTTTCTCGCCCGCAAACCCCGGAAGCAATTGCAGGTGATCGACTCGGATGGCTTTTTGTCCTGTGGCCGGCGGGTCCGACTTTTGCGGCTCCTCACTCGGTCCTGTGCTAGCTGACGAGAAGTATGCAATAAACGCAAGCAGTGCAACTAAGATGTGGTTCGAGTACTTCATTGTCTCTCCAGAGCAAACAAATAGGCTAATAAATCGGGTGTCCAAAGCGATGCGACAAATCAACGGCATTCGAACCGATTGCCTGAACGCTTTACAGCGTATTCCCTACGGCAACGTGATCCGCCTACTCTTTAACTTGTAGTGATTATTCAGCTTGTGCGCGTCAGTGATGCTAGCGCGATTGTACCTGTCATTTTGCCTGGCAGGAGTTTGTTGTAACGAACATCCGGACTACGACGAATGAAGAAAACGGAGGGAGTTCATTCTGACCTTTTGAACCGCCTCTCCTGGGACAATCGTAAGGCTGTTTCGATTGAATATCAATACAAAGCATAAAGCATCGTGAGAACACGATATGAATCGCTTCTACCACCTGACGTCGACTATCTTTTTCACCTGCGGGGCGTTTACTGCGGTATTTGGCGGTGAGTCGCTGACCGTTGCCAAACCTCTGCAGAGCGTTTCCCCTGTACAAAAAACAGCGGCATCGGTCATTCTCGTTGCCCAACCGATCGTCACAGCCGAGGCACAATTGGAGACGCCCCCTGATGACGGCGCTGCATCCCCCGCCGAACTGTTGACTTCCGCCAAAGAAAAGAAAACTACCGCTGAGCCCGGCGTAGGACAAACAAAAACCATTCAGAGCCATTACAACACAGGCGCACTCGAGACCGAGCGTGTCGTTCGAATGACCGACGCGGGCCATTTTGAAAACCATGGCCCTTACAAACTTTGGGATCCGCAGGGCGGACTCGTTGCAATCGGTGCCTATCAAGCCGGAAGCCCCTCGGGAGGCTGGAAGCGAATTTATCGTGAACAAAATGCCACCAAACTTTTTTCGCCTGAACAGGGCAACTTCGAACTGCCCCTAATTTCAACTTTTCAATTCACCGATGGGACACTCGACGGCGAGTGGAAAATTGCGGATTCTGCTGGAAGGCTTGTTCGGAAATGGAATTTCCAACAAGGTATTCTCCATGGTGAAATCGTTGTCTTTTTTGGGAGTGGAAGCCGGATGTTGAGCGCTAGTTACGATTCCGGTGTGCCTGTCGGAACACATCGCGAATGGACCAGTGAAGGCGATATTGTAGAAACACATACTTTTGAAAATGGGCGACTCCGTGCCATGACGGAGTTCCATTGGCCTGACGGCACACTTCAGGCGAAAGGACCTCTGCTTCACCCGCGGTATCGCCTTCGCGTCGAAGCAGACTGGTGGAATGGAGGCATTCATATCGAAACGAGTGAGTCGATTGGCGATTCGCATAAAGTCGGACAGTGGGTGTACTACACACGCGATGGCCGTACTGCAGAGACAGGAACATACGTTCGCGGAGAACGTGAAGGGTTATTTTCCTGGTGGTACCCTACGGGGCAGCTTCAGGTGCGCGGGATCTTTGCAGCTGGTAGTCCCCACGGCGAATGGACCTGGTGGTACCAGAACGGCGCCACGCAAACGGTCGGCCACTATCAACGTGGACTTCAAGCCGGGAAATGGACCCAATGGAACGAGAATGGATCCGAGGCTGGAATTGTCGACCATTCACCAACCCCCAAAGCGTCAACCGCGCAACCACCTGCCAAAAAACCAGCGAATAGCAGGATCCGGCGACGATCAACAGATATCCCCCTCACCGCTGATCGTGATTCGCAACGTAATCTTCGCCTGCGGCCAGCCGTGCAACTACGGCAATAACAAGCTAACGGCGTATCTCGAATCACCTGCACGCCACGCATAACTCTCGTATAATGCGGCAAACACCTGACCGCACTTCTTTCAATCAACTCACAATGCATCTCGATGCGCAAATAAAACTGTTCCTCGCCGGATCTCCCCACGCCGTTGTTGGAGCTTCTGCAAACCGTAGTAAGTATGGAAATAAAGTTCTGCGTGCCTATCTGCAAAATGGGCGATCCGTCTACCCGGTCCACCCCTCCGCATCAACGGTAGAAGGTATGCCTGCATACCCCGACCTTCAATCGCTTCCCGTCCCGATCTATGGGGTTTCGGTCATCACTCCGTCCACAATCACCGAGCAGATTGTCGAAGAAGCAGCTGCACTCGGGATCCAACACCTCTGGATGCAACCTGGCGCCGAAAGCGAACGGGCCATTGAAATAGCCGTTTCGCAGCAAATCAACGTCATCGGAGGAACGGGGTGCCTCCTGGTAGCGATCGGGTTTCAAGATATTTAGGGAACTTCATGAATAGGTCGATTGAAAGTGCCGATGACGAAATTGCTCGCTTGCGTACTCGCGTCAAAGAACTTGAAGCTCTCCTGCAATCCGCGGCGGTAGCACACGAGCTTACAAAAGATCCCGCCACACCCTCACAAGGCCGATTGCCCTGGAATGACCCTGAGAGTCTCTCCATCTTTCTTCGGACGGCTGTCGAGCAGGAAAATATCCTTGAATCCGTGCTCGAAAGTGTTG
>CAUZBD010000239.1:0-4789 GCA_963577795.1 Planctomycetota bacterium
ACGAACGCGACCTGCCATGATATCCGCCAGAATTTCTCGACCAGCTGCAATTTCCTCGACCTTGCGCTCATTCGATACGGTGAGCGAAACGCGCACCGTATCCCCGATCCCCTGACCAATCAACTGTTCGAACGCGATCCGCGTTTTGATAATTCCATCGGGTGGCAAGCCCGCTTCGGTCACACCGAGATGCAAGGGAACATCGGGTCTCTCGGCAGCAAACTGCCGATTGACGTCGACCACCTGGTTGGGATCAGAATCTTTCAGGGAAACGCAATACTGCGTAAAACCGATTTCATCGAGCAAACTACAATGATCGAGCGCACTCTGGAGCATGGGGCCAAGTGCATCGTCGGGTTCGAACTCGGCAACTTTTGCAGGATCAACACTCCCGCAATTGACGCCGACACGCAGTGCACAGTCGTTGGCCCCCGCCAGTTCGGCGATCCAACGCACTTTATCCTGCCAGGGTCTCTGGGGTTCGTGATGATAAAGATGTCCCGGGTTGTACCGAATTTTGTCCACATGGGGTGCCAACTGCTCGGCCAACCGATAATTCTCTTGCAGGTCAACGGCAAGATTGGCCTCCGTTTCCCTGCGAATGCAGGCAACCGCCTCGGCGTCCCTCGTACTATCGACCGCAATGCGCACCACATCGGCACCAGCCGCGTGCAGTGCGTTGGCTTGCGCGGCGGTTGCCGCAACGTCGCAGGTGGGTGTCGCCGTCATGCTCTGCACGGCAATCGGCTGGCCTGCTCCGATACATAACGAACCGATGCGAAGTGACCGGGTTGGATTCCGAGAGATTTCCATATAATCAACTTTTTAAAAGGACGCTCCGCTTATCCTGGCAAGATCCAGACGAAAGTTGGGGAACTCTGGACTCGACTTAATATTTCTCAGACCCTTGCGAATTCTACCCTGCCGATGCCTTATCGACCACGCCTGCATATTGTGCTTCTGGAACCTGAAATCCCCCATAATACGGGAAGTGTCGGGAGAACCTGTGTCGCTGTCGGCGCAAAACTCTGGCTTGTTCGTCCCCTCGGCTTCCAACTCGATGACTATCATCTTCGGCGGGCAGGACTCGACTACTGGCAGTATCTCGAATGGGAGGTCGTCAACACCTGGAACGAGTTGCTCGAAAATATCCCCTCTGAACGCCATTGGTTTTTCTCAACCCACGCAGAGCGACCCTATCACGATGCGACGTTCCGGGAGGGAGATGCCCTGATCTTTGGCAACGAATCGACTGGACTGCCCAAACAATGGACGAGGGGTACAAATCCGCAAGCACTACGTATTCCAGTTCGAGATGAAGTCCGTAGCTTGAACCTCTCCAACAGCGTCGCGGTTGCTTGTTATGAAGCGCAACGGCAGTGGCTCTCAGGGGATGGTTAACAAAAACCTCACGATGCAGCCTCTAAGGGGTCTGTAAAACCTGCTACCCCATGGGTTACACTGGGGACCATGACGCGGGGTGGAGCAGCCCGGTAGCTCGCGAGGCTCATAACCTCGAGGTCGCAGGTTCGAATCCTGTCCCCGCAACTTTTCTCAATACGCGTTACTGCAGATGCGCGAGAGACGGCGTCCTTTCCCCGGCAAACCGAGTCGCCAATCGAACCCGACGCTGGGGGCGGAGCAGCGTCTCCCGAGTATTCTCAGTCCACTGCTCAGTCAACTGTTGGGGAGCGGCTTTGTATGGCAACAGATCCGGTCTGTGGGATGGAGGTGGATCCGGAGACGGCGCTCTCGCTCAAACAGGGCGATGCGGTTTATTTTTTCTGCAGCAGCCACTGTCGCGATAAATTCCGCCAACCCGCTGCCGACCACTCGGCCCACTCCGTTCAGTCGCTGCCGACAGTCGATCCTCCGCGTGCATCGGCCAACTCCGATCAAACGGAGCGCAAGCAAAATATCTATACGTGTCCGATGCATCCGGAAATCGAGCAGATCGGATCGGGAAGCTGTCCGATCTGTGGCATGGATCTGGAGCCCAAAGGAGTGCCCGCAGAGGACGACTCTGCGGAACTGGTGGCCATGATGCGGCGGTTCCGATGGGCCACCCTCTGGACCGTACCCCTGCTACTACTGGCCATGCTGCCGATGGTGGGCGTTGACATCGACCGCTACCTCACCCATCTGGCGAATGTCGGTTTGCAATGGATTCTCTCGACGCTGGTCTTGTTCGGCTGTGGATGGATTTTCTTCGCGCGCGGCCTCCAATCGATTCGCTCTCGCCATCTGAATATGTTCACTTTGATCAGCATCGGCAGCGGGGCCGCCTACTGCTACAGCGTCGCGGCGATTTCGGTCCCCGGGTTATTTCCCCGAGGCCTCCAAGGTCCCAACGGGGAAATCGAAGTCTATTTTGAAGTCAGCGGAGTGATTATCACCCTGGTTCTCCTTGGACAGGTGCTGGAACTCCGCGCCCGCCGGCAGACAAGCGGAGCCATTCGAGATTTACTCGCCCTCGCACCGGCCATCGCCCACCGTATCCACGATGGGCAGGAGGAAGATATTTCACTTGAGAGGGTCAATGAGGGGGATACGCTACGCGTCCGCCCGGGTGAAAAAATTCCGGTCGACGGCGAAATGACCGAGGGAGGAAGTGCGATCGATGAATCGATGCTCACCGGCGAACCGATCCCGGTCGATAAAGTCCCGGGCGATCCGCTGATCGGTGGGGCATTGAATCAAACGGGCGCTTTTCTGATGGTGGCCCGTCGGGTCGGGAGCGACACTCTGCTGGCACAGATTGTTCATCGCGTTGCGGATGCACAGCGGAGCCGAGCGCCGATCCAGAAGATTGCCGACCGGATCTCTGCCGTTTTTGTTCCCACCGTACTCCTCTGCGCAGGACTCACCTTTTTGATCTGGATTCTGGCAAAGCCAACCGAACCGGCCTGGGCAATTGTCAACTCGGTGGCTGTACTGATCATTGCCTGTCCCTGTGCCCTGGGACTCGCGACGCCGATGTCGATCATGGTCGGCATCGGGCGTGGCGCACGGGAAGGTGTGTTGATTAAAGATGCCGAAGTCCTCGAGCGACTGGAAAAAGTCGATACGCTCACAGTCGATAAAACCGGTACCCTCACCGAAGGCCGCCCCACGATGCTGGAGATTATTGCCCTCGGCGACCATCAGGACAGCGCGCTGTTGGCACGTGCTGCGAGCCTCGAACAGAATAGCGAACATCCACTTGCGCGAGCGATCACTGCGGCGGCGAACGACAAAAAAATCCAAATCCCGGCGGTCAGCGATTTTAACTCCGTCACCGGAGGAGGCGTGCGGGGAGCGGTTCTTGGCGATACGGTCTTACTCGGCAATTTGCGTCTGCTGGAAAAATTTGAGACCGAAGGCATCGACACACTGCAGGCTGTTCGCGATCAACGAGCGAAAGGTCGGTCCGTGGTGTTTATCGCCATCAATTCACAGGCAGCCGGCATGCTGGTGATCGCTGACCCGATCAAACCTTCGGCCGCCAGTGCGGTGGCCGCGCTGCAAAAAGCGGGCCTCCGCGTGCTGATGCTCACCGGCGATAACGAGCAGGCGGCCGAGGTTGTCGCTACCCAACTCCATCTCGACGACTTCGAAGCCGCACTGACACCGGAAGACAAGCATGAGGCGGTCAAACGCTTGCGGTCTGCAGGGCACAAAGTGGCAATGGCCGGTGATGGAATCAACGATGCCCCGGCACTGGCAGAGGCCGACGTCGGGATCGCGATGGGCACCGGGACCGATATCGCCATTGAGTCGGCGGGGGTCACACTCGTCAAAGGGGATCTTCGCGGTATTCTCCAGGCCCGCAAACTGAGTCGGGCAACGATGCGCAACATTCGTCAAAACTTTTATTTTGCCTTCGGCTACAATCTTCTCGGTGTTCCGCTTGCCGCAGGAATTCTCTATCCAATTTCTGCACATTTACTGCTCAATCCGATGATTGCCGCCCTGGCGATGAGCCTCAGCAGCGTCTCGGTTATCGGCAATGCGCTGCGGCTCAAAGGTCTCACTCTCGGTGTTCCTGCCTCCGCCGCTTCGTCGCCACAAGCGCCACCTACCGCAGACCGTGAAGCGGTTAGATAAACCGTGAAGCAGTTAGATAGCCCCTGAAGCGATCTGATAAATCGCCCGGTCCCTTTACAATGTGCCCCGAGCGGTAAGAATGGGGTGTGCCGCATCGGGAGAAACGACGCTTTCCCCGGTAGCAAAACTGTAAAAGGAACACATGTCTGATCACAACGTATGTATTGCCGTCACCAAGGATCATCAGCAGGCGAAGGCGTTGGTTGAAGCGTATGTCGCCGCCGGATTCGATCAGGAAAAAATTTCCGTCGTTGGCAAAGACCATGCCGAAGATGCGCACGTTCACGGTTATGTCACCACCGGGGAAACGGTGTCCTTCTGGGGAAAACAGGGCGCCCTCTGGGGAGGCTTGTTCGGCGTATTGGCCGGTGCTGGTTTTTTGTTTATCCCCGGCATCGGGCCGCTGCTGGTGGGTGGTCCGCTGCTGAGTATGATCGTCGGAGGCCTGGAGGGTGGGGCGGTGCTCGGTGGGATCGAAGCGGTGTTTGCAGGCCTTTTGCACCTGGGACTCACCAAAGACAGTTTGGCACTCTACGACAAACAACTTCGTGAAGGACGCTGCCTGGTCATCCTGCATGGCACTGCCGAAGAGGTGGTGCGGGGCGGCGAAGTAGCCAAAGAGACTGCTGAATCGGTCGAGGTGCATGCGACCTAGTATTTCCTTTGTTAAGCAATACCAAAAAGCCTCCTAGATAGAGAACAA
>CAUZBD010000240.1:0-4788 GCA_963577795.1 Planctomycetota bacterium
TCAGTAAGAATAAGGTCGCATTGAATTTCATCTGAAACCAAAATGAGATGATGTTCCTGGCAAAATGCAACGATACGTTCTAGCTCCTGAAGTGACCATACTCTGCCGACCGGGTTGTGCGGATTGCACATGAAAAAAACACGCGTGCTAGGTGTCACTGCCGCTTCAAGCGCAACCCAGTCATACGTGTATCGACCGGCGTCATTGGATAATGGAGCGACGAGTAACTCCCGATGCTGATATCTTGGTGCGGATAAAAATGGCGGGTAAATAGGTACAGTCGTTAACACGGCCTCACCGGTGTTGCAGAAAGCGCGTGCGGCGATGTTTAACGCCGGTACGAGTCCCGGTGTCCAAAGGAGCCATTCTTCTGAAATCTCAACATTATGGGCATCGCCCATGTATCGACAGGCTGCCGAAATCGCCTCCTGCGTCGGGTTTGTATAGCCAAACACTCCGTGTGCCACACGCTCATTGAGTGCTGTTTCCACTTCGGGTGGCGACCGAAAGTCCATGTCCGCGACCCACATTGGAAGAATCGAGCTGTCACGGTACCGATCCCATTTTATCGATCCCGTTCCACTGCGATCTGGCAAGTAGGAAAATTCGTAATCCGTCATTATAGGCTCATGCTTAGAGATCGAGATGATTGCAGAATTATTCTATACTGCGCGATGTAACTTCCCTAATGACCGTCTCCAGTCTTTCTACCGTGTAGTCGATATTTGTCAATTTACTGAGCCCGAAGAGCCCTATACGGAACGTTGAGAAATCCGCAGGTTCGCCGCACATGAGCGGAACACCACCGGCCACCTGCATGCCGGCTTCCGCAAAGAGCAAACCGTTTTTTATATCAGGATGATCGGTATAGCTCACAACAACCGATGGGCTTTGAAATCCACCTGCTGCTACACTTCGATACCCATGCGCCTTGAGAAGATCGCGGATCTTGCCACCGAGACTCCACTGAGCATCACGCAAAGCGTCCATGCCGCATGCTTTCGTCTCGTGTATTGCATCACGAAAGTTAATCAACGAATCGGTAGGCATCGTCGCGTGATAAGCATACCCCCCCGCTTCATATTCTTGGGTAATACTGAGCCATTTATTAAGATCGCACGTGAAACTTGAACTGTTGAGTGTACCCGCGACTGCCGCTGCATGTTCTGAAAAGAGTATTGCCGCTGCACAAGGTGTGCTACTCCAACCTTTCTGTGGAGCAGTAATTAAAAGATCTACACCGAGTGTGTTCATGTCTACCCAAAGTGCACCACTGGCAATGCAGTCAAGCACAAACAACCCTCCATAAGAATGAACCAACTGAGCGATTCTTTCAAGATAATCATCTGGCAGCAACACGCCACTCGATGTTTCCACATGCGGCGCAAAAACAATCGCTGGCTGAGCCTCCGATATTCGTTTTAAGATGACATCTAGATAATCAGGTCTGTATTGCTCTATTCCGTTTCGGATTTCGTTGATTGCCGTAATGGTTATTAAATCTTCTGTGATCGAACCGGTATTTAATATTTGAGACCATCGATAGCTAAACCATCCATGCTGTAATACGAGGCAACGAGCATCGTTCGCGTAAAGCCGAGCGATCGCTTCCATTCCATAGGTTCCCCCGCCTGGAACGATTGCGATCGCACTGGCAGAATAGGTTTCCTTTAGTGCGTCCGCGATGTCGCGCATCGCCGTACAAAACAGATTCGACATATGATTAACAGATCTATCAGTAAACACAACTGAATATTCTTCGAGCCCATTAGGATCGACAGAGGATCCTATTTTTTTATCACTATCCATTTCGCGATCCCTTCATCTCGAATAAACCTTCCCGCCGTAATTGAGTACTTATGGTCGTTCGCTGCAACAAATAATACACATTTTAATGTGGTGAATAGGTCGCGGTACTATTCTCACCTCTTGTCTACTGCGATATAAAGGGGGCCTGTTAATTCCAGCAATTAAAAGTACGGATTATTGCGATGTGGCTATTTACTCGTTGGGGATTTTTTAGTTGTGCATGTGCACGCCAAGGCGAAGGAGCGGATCAAAACGAAATAGACCCTCATAGCCTTGCTGTCCGTGCGAGATTGCGTTCGCACCTTGAGGCGCTGCAAAATCATTTGCCGGACCTTGTGGGCAGTTGTGAAATTAAGGAATACCCAGATACTGATTACAAATATCGGATTTTTGTCGACAAAAATATCTGGTCGCAAGTCATGATCTCATTAAGTCAGGAACTTAATTATGACAATTTTCGCGAGGAGATGGTGCAAAAGCACTCAATGGATGACCCCGCGTATGTGAAGCGTTTAAATGAAATTGCTAAAATCATGACTAAGCTCCAAGCAAATGATGACGTAGTCTGAAAACAGGGCCCGTCGAAATAACCCCGAGAGGACTGTGGAGTGGCTAAGGTTGAAGAAGATGTTAAATATATTGTTTTTGACATCGAAACAATTGTTGATGGCGACCTCATTCAAAAGGTCATTTACCCAGATGAAGCTTTAACCGCTACTGCGGCCCGAAAAAAGTATGCGGCAGAAAGACAGGCGACAACGGGTAGTGATTTTATTCCAATAACGTACCACGTACCCGTGTCTATTTCGGTGGCGAAAATCGATGCTGATTTTTCATTAATAGATTTAAAATCGCTCGATGAGCAGGAGTCCCGTCCGCATAAAATGACGCACGATTTCTGGCACGGGTGGAAGCAATACATCTGTCCCTGTTTTGTGACATTTAATGGTCGGGGGTTCGATCTACCTGTGATGGAGTTGGCCGCTTACCGTTACGGCATAAATATTAAACGCTGGCTCTCGCCGGGAAGTAAGCTCTATGAGCAGCCACGGTACCGATACAACGATGGGGGGCATATTGATTTACATGAGTTATTGACGAATTTCGGGGCAGGTCGCTTTCATGGCGGTCTGAATCTAGCGGCAACTATTCTCGGTAAACCGGGGAAAATGGATATGAAGGGTGGACAGGTCCAGCAATGTCACGATGAAGGTTTACTCGAACAAATCCATGGCTATTGTCGTTGCGATGTTCTTGATACCTATTTTGTTTTTCTTCGTACCCGCGTCATGACCGGAGAAATTTCCCTCGAACGCGAGAGCGAGATCGTGGCGAATACCAAACAATGGCTCGAAGCGAAGCAAGCTACGCTCCCCGGGCTATCGACCTATCTGGAACACTGGGGCGACTGGATCAGTCCCTGGTAATCTGTATTCCGTAATCACTCTTTACGGGCTCGATGTGGCACCCGTTGAGCCGGTCCTTTTTCTTCCTGTGATTTCAGCAACTCCATGCTGTGAAATAACGCGTAAACTCCTACCAGTAGGAAGGTTGTATTTTTCAGTCTTTTTTTGGCCGCCTCTTTCCATGAACGGCAATTCCCTACTAGATGGAACTACTTTTCACATTGTGTCAGTTCTGGCACGAAAGCGAATAAAACCGCTGAAATTTTTCTGCCATCTTGATTAACACACATAGGACATAGGCAATGCACTTTGACGTCCTCTTCGCACGCTAACTTGAGTGCGCGGCGAGTGGTTACGTCTGTGAAAAGTGCATGGGGCAGGCCGACGGAGGATTTTAACGTGCAATACGATTTACGCTTTGTTAAGGGACTAAACGTTGGCAGATCTGTAGTGATCGCCGAGAACCAGCGTCTTGTTTTAGGACGTTCTCGGGATACGAATGTCACCTTTCATGATCCGCTAGTTTCGCGCCAACATTGCGAATTGTCCAATTCTAAGGGACAGCTTGCTGTTTTTGATCTCAAAAGCTGGAACGGTACGTATGTCAACGGCTCCCGTATCATGCGGCCTACCAATCTTAAAGACGGTGATCGGGTTGCCATCGGTAAGAACCTATTAGAGGTTCGGAAGCATGAAGCACCCGCGAAGTCTGAGGAAAACAGGACTTTTGCCGCAGAAGGCAGTACCCGGGAGGGATGGCGTCCCGAAAAAGGCCTTCCAGGATCGGAAGCGGAAAGCAATGGACGCATTCGACAAGCAGTTCACAACCCGCAAGGTGGAAATAGCTGGGCTCCAAATATGGTGGCCGGTTATCACATTAACGGGAAACTCGGCGAAGGATCGGTGGGAACTGTTTTCTCGGCATTGCGACTGAGCGATAAGAAAAAGATTGCTCTAAAAATCATTGACCCTGCCTATATCGCAAAGGCGAGTGGTGCGAAGCGGTTTTTTCGAGCCGTCAATATCTGCAAGGACATCAAGCATCCAAATGTCATTCGCATTTTTGATGCCGGCGATTCGGAAGGCGTATACTACATCGCGATGGAATACATTGCGGGTAGAGAAGTAGGCGATATTATTAATCAATACGGTCACATATCTGTATCAACAACTCTTCAGATTGGGATTCAAATTACCGCGGCACTCCAATACGCATATGAACGGTCAATTATTCATCGCGATATCAAACCGCGCAACATCATGATCAATAGACGGGGTATAGCGAAACTCGTAGATTTCGGTCTTGCAAAGCGTCTCTACCGTCCGGTGCAATCAGTCATCACCGCACCTGGCGAAGCCGTGGGGACGCTTGCCTACATGCCACCCGAGCAAATTGATGATGCGGTCAACGCAGATCATCGAAGCGATATTTATTCGCTCGGCGCAACCATGTATCACATGCTTTCCGGCACCCATCCTTTTGGAGAGGCTACATTTGCGGAGTTTGTCACAGCCATCATGGAAAAGTCACCAGTGCGTGTTGACGAGCTTTCGAAATCTGTTCCCACCGAAT
>CAUZBD010000241.1:0-4785 GCA_963577795.1 Planctomycetota bacterium
CTCCCATTGCCACAGTTTGCTACGAAAATTGAGATCACATGAGACGCGGAGACCTGCCTCTTTTGCCAACTTTGCCGCAGAGAGTGTCGACTCTGCCGCACTCTTGGAAAGAGCAGGAGTAATTCCTGTTAGGTGAAGGTGATTCGCAGAATCAAAGATTTCGCTCCAGTTGTATTGGATCGGTGTCGCAAGACTTATAGACGAATACTCGCGATCATAGTGGACCCGGCTCGGCCGTTGGCTGGCTCCTGTTTCGACAAACACCAAACCCAATCGACCCTCTGTGCGTTGAATATGTTGTGTATCCACGCCGTAGCTTTGTACCCGGGCAATCAACATCTCAGCGAGCGGATTGTCGCTTGGTACTGTCGTTACATAGCGCACGTTGTCTCCCAAGAGGGCTAGCGAGCAAGCAACATTTAATTCTGCCCCTGCCGGACCCATTTCAAAATAGTCCCCCGGTTGACCAAGACGTTTATGGCCGGGAGGACTCAATCGAAGCAACGCTTCTCCGAACGTCACAAAAGTTCCCATGGACTATCCTTCCTGCCGAACCGCGTCGACAATCTTTCGTGCCCGCTGTGCCCGCTTCGTGATTTCCTGCCAATCTTCGCTCTGGATCACTGCGCGGGGTGCGATCCAACTTCCGCCAACGGCCATGGTGGCTGAAAAAGCCAAATAATCTCCCATCTCTTCTTCGGAGATGCTGCCGGTCGGTAAAAATCTTAAATGTAGATGCTGATAGGGTGCCGAAACACTTTTTAGTAGCGGAAGCCCACCTGCAGTTCCCGCGGGAAAAAACTTGAGCGTCCGACATCCAAGATCGATTGCCGTTTCGATTTCCGTTGGGGTAAGTACCCCAGGCGCAAACGGAAGGCCCTTCTGTTGGGCTTGGACGAGCGTTTCTCGATGGAGACCTGGAGCAACCGCCATTGCCGCCCCCGAATCAATTGCAAGGTCGACTTGCTCGGGAGAAAGTACGGTGCCCGCCACGGGGAGCATTTCAGGCAGTTCACGGGAAATCATTGCCAAGGACTCGGCGGCCGCTTCGGTCCTCAGCGTGACTTCGGCAATTTCCACGCCCCCTTCCCAAAGTGCCCGCGCAGTGGGCAGCGCGTGATCCACTTTGTCGATCACCAACACAGCAATCGCACCTGCCCGCACGAGGCGGTCGCATAACGCAACGGGAAAGGCATGCGCGGTTTCCATGTGGGACTGCTCCTGTCGGTAAGGGCGCATTCGGTAGCGCAAAAGAGAACCGCTCGCCAAAAAATTCTGCCTCCAGTATGCTCTGCTCAGGGTGTTCTTTTAAGGGGTCGTAATAAGGGGCCGCCACGCGAAGTCTGCGACCGGTTGCGACAAATCACGAGAGATCGGCTACAATTCAGATCCTCATGCTTCTAAGTCTCGCTGGAGAAATTTGAAATGTCGACCCGGACTTCCTGTACTCGGCGAAGCTTTTTACGCAGCGCAGTGGTGGGTCCGATGGTGTTGCCGATGTTCACGGCGTCATCCTATGAGCGCGATGCATGTGCCGACGAGGCAATCCAGGACGTATCCCTCGCCGGAAGGATTTATAAGACACTCAAATTGGGGATGGTCAAGATCGACGGATCGCTCGAGGATAAATTTCATGCCGTGAAGCAAGCCGGCTTTGCCGGCATAGAGATGGTCACCCCGGGCATGGATGTCGAAGCAACCCGCAAGGCGATCGCCGCCACAGGGTTGATTGTCGATGGTACGGTCATCTCCACGCATTGGAGTATCCGGCACAGTGCCGCTGATTCTGGTAAACGCCAAGTGGCACTCGAGCACCTCAAAGAATCGCTTCGTCAAACGCATGCGGTGGGTGGACATACCACATTATTAGTCGTTGGCCACGGCAAAGATGGATCCACCGAAGAAGTTTGGGATCGTTCACTGGAAAACATCGTTCAAGCTGTACCGTTGGCTGCTGAACTAGGTGTGGTGATTGCGATCGAAAATGTCTGGAATCATTTTCTCTATGAGCATCAGGGCGATTCAAACCAGTCGGCAGAACCGTTTGTTCGCTATGTCGATCAAATCGACTCACCCTGGGTGGGGATGCAATTCGATATCGGCAATCACTGGAAGTACGGCACAACGGGAGATTGGATTCGCCGTTTAGGACGCAGGATTGTGAAACTCGATGCCAAAGGTTTTTCGCGCAAGCGAGATACATTCACTAAAATTGGCGAGGGTGACGTGGACTGGGCAGACGTTCGCCGAGCCCTCAAGGAGATTAATTTTTACGGGTGGTGTGCTGCAGAAGTCGATGGTGGCGACGCAAAGCGTCTGCGTGAAATTTCGTCGAATCTGGATCACGTTTTTCGCTTGCAGAGTACCTAGGGATCGCGTGGGGACGATGCTTGCCATGGAAAGACAGCGCAGCCGACTTGGATTTGTACTCTTTTCGATTTATCTGGTGCTCTATGGTGGTTTTGTACTGATCAATGCCTTCCGCCCAGAGTGGATGCAGGTCCAGCCCCTGGCCGGTGTCAATCTGGCGATTCTCTATGGATTTGGTCTCATTCTGTCTGCCTTTCTCCTTGCCTTGATCTACGGTATTTTTTCTCGGGATGAACCTCCAGAGGAGCAAGCGTGACTGATCAACCTTCTCCGTTGGCGATCGTCGTGTTTTTTCTATTCGTCGGTGCGACGCTCGGACTGAGTTTCTTTCTAGGCCGTAAGGCCAAGTCTTCTCAAGGATATTTTGCGGCCCACGGCCAAATTCCCTGGTTTGTCAACGGAGTGGCCTTTGCCGGCGATTATCTTTCCGCCGCCTCGTTTTTGGGCATCTGCGGGATGATTGCCTTCTACGGATACGATGGTTTTCTTTACTCGATCGGTTATCTCGCTGGCTGGATTGTCGCCTTGTTTGTGGTCGCCGAACCAATGAAGCGTTTGGGTAAGTTTACTTTTGCCGACGCTCTGGATGCTCGGTTTGGCTCGCGGGGCATTCGTTTGGCCGCGGGAATCAGCACACTCGCGGTGAGTATCTTTTATTTGATACCCCAAATGGTAGGAGCTGGCGTATTAATCCAGCCACTGCTTGGATTTCCGCACTATGTGGGAGTGCTGCTGGTCGGGGTGACAGTGATTTTCATCGTGGTGACTGGCGGGATGGTTTCTACAACCTGGGTACAGTTTATCAAGGGTTCGCTGCTGGTGATCTTTAGTACAGTACTCGCGGTGTTGATTATCCAACGAGGGTTCGAGGTCGAACCGAAAACCGAACATCGCTTTATCAGCTTGGGACCATTTTCGGAAACCAATTTTGCTGCGGAATTTGAAGCACAACCCGAGTTGCAAGGTCAAAAGATGCTTCCGGCCGAAGGAGTCTGGCAAGATCAACCGTTCGTTCGTACACGTGACGGTTCAAGCGGGCGAATTACAGTTTGGAGTCGCGAATCCTCCGGTGACGATCAGGTCATGCTTCGCGAAGCACAAATGATCACCAAGCAAAAAGACGGACAAATATTCATTGCGGGTTTACCGAAAGGAACAGGTCCGGGAGAGGCGACACTCTATCCGGTAGGCCGCGTGAGTCGCTTGCCAGGCAATGAGAAGAAAACCGGACCACTCGGTCCACTCTCTTTTTTGAGTACGCTCGAGAACAGTGAGGTCGTCCTCTGGCGAAAGAAAAAACTCACTGGTTCTGCGCAAAGTACAACGACAATATATTTCCAGCAGCCCACGCCAGGCAGTCAGGTACTCAAGCCAGGAGAGCATCCCCGATTTAAGGGGATTCGCAGTAATGATCTATTAGCCAAAATTGATTTTCTTTCGCTGATGCTGGCTCTGTTCTGCGGGACCGCCTCACTGCCACATATCCTGATTCGCTACTACACCGTGAAGGATGTCAGTGCTGCCCGTAAAAGCACCATTGTGGGTATTGCCACCATTGGATTTTTTTATATCCTCACGCTCTATTTGGGTCTCGGGGCCATGACCAGCGGTGCGCTGGATGTGACCGACAGTAACATGGCGGCCCCGCTGTTGGCCAAAAGCATCAGCGAACCATTATTTGCCGTCATTTCAGCCATTGCCTTTACCACGGTTCTCGGTACGGTCAGCGGGCTGATTCTCGCTTCGGCAGGAGCTGTGAGCCACGATTTGGTTTCCTGCTTTCGCGACCGCCCCCTCGACGATGTAACCCAAGTCCGCGTGGCCAAGATTGCTTCTTGCGTTGTCGGTGGGATCGCAATCGTGCTGGGCATCTTTTTTCAGCAAATGAATGTCAGCTATCTGGTCGGCTGGGCCTTTAGCGTAGCAGCATCGGCGAACTTGCCCGCCTTGGTGATGCTCCTATTCTGGAAACGTGTGACCCGACAGGGAATTATCGCCGGTGTGTTGGTGGGGATGGTTAGTTCGCTTACCTGGATTCTGCTCAGTAGCGATACCTTTGATAAAGTTTATGGGCTCAATCCAGCCGATGCGATTGTTCCCTTCAGCCAACCTGGCATTGTCACGATCCCCCTTGGTTTTTTCGCTTTGGTAATTGTTTCGCTGTTCACTCAACCAAAAACGAAAATAGTCTGAGGAAACCTTTCCCGCCGATGGACCCTGTTGAGATCCTCAAGGATAGTTTTGGTCACGAAAGTTTTCGTGGTCAGCAGCGACAAATCATCGAGCGCATTCTCGCAGGCGGCCATGCCCTAGTGATCATGCCCACCGGGGGTGGAAAATCGCTTTGCTACCAGGTTCCTGCTCTCTATTTGGCCACAGAACGTAAGTGTCTCACGGTCGTCATTTCCCCACTGA
>CAUZBD010000242.1:0-4765 GCA_963577795.1 Planctomycetota bacterium
CTGGCCGACATCCGCGGCGACTTGCACATGCATACCACGGCCACCGATGGAAAGAACGCGCTGGAAGAAATGGTGGAGGCGGCGAGTCATCGAGGACTCGCTTATATTGCGATTACCGATCATTCGCAGCGAGTGACTATGGCCCATGGTCTGGATCCTGAGAGACTGCTTGTGCAATGGAAGCGGATCGACAAACTCAATGCCGATACAGAAATTGAGATTTTGAAGGGGATCGAATGCGACATTCTTGAGAAAGGGGGCCTCGATTTACCAGATGATGTGCTGGCGCAAGCGGACTATGTCGTTTGCAGTATCCACTACGGGCAGAACCAACCGAAAGCACAAATCACCGAGAGGATGCTTGAGGCGATCGAGCATCCTTACACGTCTGCCATTGCGCATCCGACCGGACGTCTGATCGGTCGCCGCAAACCCTATGAACTGGACCTCGGTGCGGTGGTCTCTAAAGCGGTGGAAAAAAAGAAGTTACTCGAACTCAACGCCAACCCTGCGCGACTCGATTTGGATGATATCGGCTGCGCGGCGGTCAAAGCCCAGGGTGGCCTGGTCGTGATCGCGACCGATGCCCACAAGACGGTTGGCCTTGATTGCATGCGGTATGGCGTACTTCAGGCCCGCCGTGGTGGGCTTACCAAGAGGGATGTGGCCAACACGCAAAATTGGTCACAACTCCGGAAGTGGATAGGCCGTCGCGACGGGTAAAAAGTGTTTATCTCGGGCGATCCGCGAGGGTCGCCCGTTGACGATTTCTCGGCAGGCTCTCTATACTCCAGCGGTTCGGCAATCACAATGGTTGATCCGTTCTTCCATCCACAACCAACTCCTTGCCTCCCGAAGGGCTTCAACGGATGAAAATTCACGAATTCCAGGCAAAAGAGTTATTACGTGCTGCTGGCGTTGCGGTCCTCGAAAATCAGGTGTGTCCATCTGCACCGGCTGCAGCCAGTGCGTTTGAGACGCTCGGTGGTGAGGTTGCGGCCGTCAAAGCGCAGATTCATGCGGGCGGTCGTGGTAAGGGGACGCTCAAGGAACATCCCGAACAGCATGGGGTGCAACTTGTCCGAAGTGCCGAGGAGGCCGCAGAAGTCGCAGACCGGTTGCTTGGCTGCCACTTAGTCACGCTGCAGACGGGCAAAGCGGGACAAGAAGTCCGACAGGTTCTCGTTGAGGCGGGGTGTGCGATTGCTCGCGAGTTGTATCTCGGAATCGTCGTTGATCGTTCGCTTGCCTCACCGGTGCTGATGGTTTCGAGTGCGGGGGGGATGGAGATCGAAAAAGTTGCTGCCGAAACGCCAGAGCTTATTTTTAAGGAAGCATTCGACCGCGATGCGGGCCTTGATGCCTATCAAGCACGCAAGCTGGCGGCGGCCTTGGAATTGCCTGCAACGTCCATGCGGAGTGCCGTTCAGTTCATGCAGCGATTAGGTCAACTTTTTGTCGAGCAGGATTGTTCGTTGGTGGAAATCAATCCGCTGGTGGTCACAGAAGATGGTCAACTTGTCGCGCTCGATGCGAAGATGAGCTTTGATGACAACGCGCTCTTTCGTCATAAGGACCTGCAAGAGTTGCGCGATTTGGCGGAAGAAGAACCAACCGAGGTTCAAGCAGGGGATGCGGGACTCAGTTTCGTCAAGCTGGACGGTAATATTGGTTGCCTCGTGAATGGAGCCGGTTTGGCGATGAGCACCATGGATTTGATTAAGCTCCACGGCGGTGAGCCGGCCAATTTTTTGGACGTGGGTGGCGGTGCCAATGTAAAACAAGTAACCGAGGCCTTTCGAATTTTACTTTCCGATCACAACGTGCGGGCTGTGCTGGTGAATATTTTCGGCGGCATTATGCGGTGTACAACCATTGCCTCGGCGCTGCTTGAAGCTTACCAGAGCGTGGGCTTTAACGTTCCTCTTGTGGTTCGACTTGAAGGGACAGAGGTCACCGAGGGCCGGAAAATTTTAGAAGAAAGTGGTGTGGACATCATCACGGCCAATGATTTAACCGACGCGGCAAAAAAAGTGGTTACCGCTGCGGAGTAAGGCAACGGATCTGATTCAAACGAAAGTGATTGAAAATACATGAGCATCTTGGTCGGCAAAGAGACGCGTGTACTCTGTCAGGGAATCACCGGTCAGGCAGGCGAATTTCATACCCGTGGTTGCCTCGAGTATGGAACGCAAGTGGCTGCGGGTTGCACGCCAGGTAAGGGAGGACAAGAGGTCGCAGGAGTTCCCGTTTTTGATACAGTGTCTGAAGCGGTGAAGCAAACGGGCGTGAATGCGACAATGATTTTCGTGCCTGCACCTTTTACGGCCGACGCCATCCTCGAGGCACTCGATGCGGGTATTGAAGTGATCGTGGCGATCACCGAAGGCGTGCCGGTGCTCGATATGGTGCGGGTTTACGAGAAGGTGCGCCAAAGCAACGCTGTGTTGATTGGGCCGAACTGTCCGGGGGTGATTACCCCGGAAGAGTGCAAAATCGGGATCATGCCGGGTTACATCCACCGCAAGGGATCGGTTGGTGTGATCAGTCGTAGCGGTACCCTCACCTATGAGGCGGTTTGGCAGTTGTCTAACTTAGGGCTTGGCCAATCGACGTGTGTCGGTCTTGGTGGCGATCCGATTGTGGGAACCTCGTTTGTGGACCTGCTAAAAATGTTTCAGCAGGACACAGAAACCGAAGCCATCCTGATGATGGGTGAAATTGGCGGAACCGCAGAGGAAGAGGCGGCAGCGCTGGTGGCCGAGCAGATTGATAAGCCGGTGGCAGCGTTCATCGCAGGCCGGACCGCACCACCTGGGAAGCGGATGGGCCATGCAGGTGCCATCATTTCCGGTGGCAAGGGAACCGCGGAAGAAAAAGTTTCGGCCCTTGAGGCAGCCGGTATCGTGGTTGCCGAAAGCCCTGCCGACATGGGCACTGCGGTCAAACGGGCCATGGAACAGGCCTAGAGCAGGTTGCGCATCGCTACGGGGCTGGATTTACCTGCCCAGATCAGTAGGTGAGTCCGCCGCGGAGCATCCACGTCGAGGGCGGATCGTAACCGATGTAGCTCGGATCGTAGCGCAGTTGGCGATTAAAAACGTAAGCCGATTCGACGAAGCCCTTGAGGCCGTAGTAACCGGCCCACTCGAGACCACTGATCAGGCGAATATCGTTGTATTCGATGCGTCCGGTACTGCCGGGTGTGGGTAGACTACTCCTGGTAACTGCGGCAGATGGGAAGACTTGGCTCCAGGTACCGCCACCGTACTCGCCGGCCAAATACCAGCGGAGATCGGCATTGCGAAAGGAATCAAGACGGTACGAAAATTTTGGATTCGGAAAGAGGATGTCAAACTTCATCTTCCCGTCCGGACCACCTGGCGTATAGACCAAGCCACCGGCCGGAAGCATTTTGATGCTCAAGCGGTCGATGTAGACAAGGCCTGCACGCCATTGGAACTTATCGTTGGTTTGCCAGACACCAAATCCTCGGCCTTGCCAACGCCAACTTTGCCAGTCAAGCGATTTGAAGTCAGAATAAACCCCACCTCGGAAGCCTAAGTCTGCACTGAGTCCGTGCGTCAATTGGGGATTCCACCCGAAGTCGAGGTAACCTGCATAAAGCCGTGCGGGTGCCTGCGCACCGGGTCCCGCCACTCCGCTGTCCGGCCCGTTAAGAAAGTTGATATTGAATCCTGGCGTGACCAAAAGAGGTGCGTTCTCGGGCATGAAGGACAGGGGGAGGAGAAAAGTTCCGCTCAGGTCCGTTTCCGTCCAACCCAGCCCTCCCGATCCGCCGCGGTTCATATACATTTGCCGGAAGCGAAGCTGCTGGAGAAAACGTGGCCACTGTCCAAAGGTCGCCTCGTTAAACAGCGGTTTTTGCGGACCGCCTGGGGGCGCTGTCGCAAAGGGAGCTGCCGACGGATTGAATGGTTGGGCGGGGAGCGTTGGATCCGCGTAGGGGTCAAACCCCGGTGTTTGTGGAGGCTGCTGTAAACTCGGTGGAGCTGTCACGGTCGGTGGCGACGGGAACGCGGGTGCTGCTGGCAACTTCGGTGCGCCGACTGGTGGAGGTGCAGGCGTAACGGTTGGAACTGGAGGTGCTGCGGGCGTCGTGGTGCCCGAAGGAAACTGGACCCGAGGCGCCCCGATCTGTGCTAGGGTCGCAGGGGAATTGGCCAGAGCGACTCCGGTGAGCAGCGCAGAGAAAAGGACATGTTTTATAGGGAGCACTCGCTGCCTCTCTTCCCGCAAAAAGAAGACAATCCAACCACGAAATATTAAGAGAAGCGGCTAAATAGCAAGCGATCCTGTCGGCGTCAACCGGAATTGCATTGTGCGCTGATAATTATCACTTTTGGGCCTGCTTTGCACCTAATGTTGGACTCCTGCCCCCTGTTTCTTGCAGGCAGTGCTTTCGTAGCAAGCAGGAAGGGCAAAGAGCTGGCGGGGATGGCCATCAGGGTAACGTCCGACGATTGTGAGAGCGGCGACGCACCTTGCGTGTTGGTCGCAAACCTGCCAGGCAGATTTCCTGACGATTGTGGCTGAGTTGCCGGACCCGTACCCGGGAATATCCCCACGAGCGGACCCGCTCAAGATAGGAAGGAATCTGTTCGGCTAAATTCCAATCATTTAATTTCAACGTTAAGATCAACCCCCAAACTCGATTGGCTCGATGGCACACAATACGCTCCACCTCATCAAGGGTGTCGCTCGGCGCAATGCTCATATCTGCTGTAAGCCATTGAAATTCCTG
>CAUZBD010000243.1:0-4730 GCA_963577795.1 Planctomycetota bacterium
CAGAAGCATTGCAAAAATCGCTACAGCGTACGCCGGAAATTCTTGCCTCCGCACGTAAAGCACTCGATAGGGGAGACCCCCAAAACATTATTGATACGCAGGCCGCAGCAGAGCAGAGTATTGTGCGGCTTTTATCGCTGCTTATGAATCATGATTGGGCGGCAAAACTCGGCCTACTCACCATCGTTCTTCTTGTGGCATGGAAGGCGATTCCCATCAAAAAACTTCGGATAGTGCCGGCACCCTTATTTGCGGTGATCGTGGTGACCGCATTGGCGACAATCTACAAGATACCGGTACTCTATGTGGAAGTGCCTACAAATCTTTGGAGTGAAATTCACCTCCCCTCATGGGTGGTATTTGACACGACACCTTGGTCGGTCTTTCTGGGTTCTGGCATCGTCTTGGCTGTCGTGGCCAGCGCTGAAACGCTGCTCTGCGCAACCGCGGTCGACCAGATGCAGACGCATACTCGAACAGAATACAATCGAGAACTGGTCGGGCAGGGGATCGGGAATATGCTCTGTGGCCTGCTCGGCGCCCTGCCTATGACCGGAGTGATCATTCGTAGCAGTGCCAATGTGACTGCGGGAGCACGCACGCGTTTATCTACGATTCTGCACAGCGTTTGGTTATTAATCTTCGTTTCGTTTCTCGCATTTTTACTGCGACTCATTCCCACCGCGGCGCTCGCCGCTATCCTGGTCTACACCGGTTACAAACTGGTCGACATCAAAGCGATCAAAAACTTGAAGAAATATGGGTGGGGAGAGGTGGTCATTTATTTTGCGACCCTCGGCACCATTGTTTGCACTGACCTTCTTACCGGTGTGATTACTGGAATCGTTCTATCGGCAATGAAATTGCTGCACACCTTTTCCCACTTGGAGACCGAGCTACATATCGACCAGGATGCCCGGCAGGCACACCTGCAACTTTGCGGTGCAGCGACATTTATGCGATTGCCTTTGCTTGCGGAAAAATTGGAACGCGTTCCTCAGAATTACGAACTGCATGTCGACTTTGAGAAGTTAAACCATATCGATCATGCTTGCCTGGACCTTTTGATGACGTGGGCCCGCCAACATGAAGAAACTGGGGGCACACTGATTATCGATTGGGAATCCTTGCGAACAGGCCTGCGGCGAAATAAAGAAAGGCCGCAAAAAGTGGGGCGATCCTAATCTCTCACGATCGTGTTATGGTCGTCTTCGCCGCCAAACGATAAACCGCAGCATTCCCAGACACAACAAAATCGCGGTTGCCGGTTCCGGGACCACAATGGGTGGAGGGTCCACCACCGGGGGATCACTCGGTGGTGAGACAGGCACGGGTGGGGCACCCGTAGGAACGCCACCACCACCACCGCCGCCGCCACCGCCACCGCCACCGCCACCGTAAATCGGAAAACCGCCTCCGCCTCCGCCTCCGCCTCCGCCTCCGCCTCCGCCTCCGCCAATCGGTGAAATGGCGGAACCGCCACCCGGGTCGGAGGGGTAGTTATCGGGGTAGATAACTTCCGAATTGAGGGGCGTATCGTTGGAAACGAGTGGCGGTGCCGTATCCGGAGGGGCTGCACTGTAAATGGTCTCGGCCAATTGCTCCGGCGGGAGGTTAAACAAAGGCATCGTATCGTCACCAATTTCGAGCGGATTCTCGAGCGGTTCGGTCACATTCGGCCCATACTTATCCAAAACAGTGAATATCGGGACGATTGCTTTTTCTTCCACTACCGGTTCCTCAGAATCCACAATTATTTCAGACCCGTGGATCGCATCCTCCATACTCAATACAATCAGCTTCCCTTCAACGGTCATCACAAAGAGTTTGTTGTCTGCCGCAGCAAGCGATATCGGGACCGCATCGATGACGGTACTCCAGGAGACTTCTGGAGTTTCGCCCTCATCAGGAATATCCGCTGCAAAAATTGCATTTCCCCAGCGGCCAAAAACCCGACCGCCTACCACAATATCTGATCGCAGGTTTCCGCTGACCCAGCGCTCCTTCTGCACATCGGAAAACGTATCGAAAATAGCCTGCTGGTTGATCTGCCAGAGGATCGTCTTTGCCGGTGCCGCATTTTGGCTCTCCGATACGGCCGTATAACGCGCCCCACCAAACAGACGCACGCCCACAATTTTTTTTCCCTGTGCAAAGAATAGTTCCGTGGCGAGTTCAGCTTCACGAAAAATACCCCCTCCCGGCCCAATCCGCTCACTACGCATCGTGGAGAGATCAACAAGGTGGTCCCCTTGGATTAACCAATTTCCCGCAGTCGAAAGATTGTGACCCACAAAACTGAGGGTGTCGTATTGCAGCGAATCGAGATCGCTTGTCGCGGCGTTCAGTACGATAGCCGGTTCGCTGCCCTGCGGGATAAATAGCTTATCCCCAGCAGCGGCCAGGTAACCTCGCTGACGCCGATCAGGAAGTTCAATGAACTGATACATCGGAGTTTCGCCTGGCGACACATCGGTGATGGTGACATCAAACAAAAAGACGCCGGAAAACGGCCATCCGCCAATCGCAAAGTAAAGTTTTCCGCCGAAAACGACGGGGCCCTTGGCGATGGGCATCGTGGTCGATTCGGTTAACTGGGAACTCTTCCGCCGCAGAGCCGCGACCGCATCGAATTCCCACTGCGGTGTACCATCTGAAAGCGCCAGGCAGTGGACCGTACCATTATCGCACGCAACGATGACTGTCTCATTTTCTGTCGCAACCGGCATGAAGCGAATCGTTGCCTCGAGCGTTTGTTCCCATTTCACTTCACCATCATCCGCATTGAGTGCGGTAACTCGTCCCGTATCAGGATGAATCAGAATTACTGCTTCCCCTTGCACGATCGGCTCGTAGATTTCCTCTCCCGTATTCGTTCGAGGAAGCGATCTCTCGGTTTCCTCAAAAAACAGGTTGGAGTGAGTGATGGCGTCGCGTAGTTCTTCCGGTGTTTTTTTGAGCGGAGGCTCCGCATCCTCGGCAGAAGGCTCTTCCTCAAGCTGTAAATAAAAGTCGTATTCCCAAATCCGCACCAGTTTCTCAGGAAGAATATCGGGGCTCGCACCGGAGCGACCCGCATCGTATTTCCGGGCAGGCCAATGATCTGCCGCAGCCGGGGGAGAGAATAACCACAGAACACCACACAGCGTCAAGAAAAGCGCGTGCAGGTGGGCTGGCAATGAACGCATCCACTATCCATTCGATGTTTATAGCAAGAGCGTGCTCTGCGGGGTTCACGTAAAGGGGCAGGCCGGCAATGCCTTTGGCATTCCGGGCGGGCACCCTATGCTACTGCAATTAACCGCTCAATCCAACACAAAATTACTGCATCGCAATAGCGCACATTGATGCGTTATCGTACGTGCTGAAAAGTACCGCTTTTGCCTACGACCCATTCCCAAGCGGGTCGGCAGATGAAAAAATCTAAAAAAGCTTCACGGCCTACAGATTCGCAAGGAAACAGACTCCGCATGGCTACCGACGTTCCGAAGGCAGAGAAGGCCTCCATCGCGATCGACCTCGGCGCGGAATCAGGTCGCGTGATTGTGGGACACCACGATGGGGTTCGCTTGACGCTCACACCACTGCATCGTTTTACCCATACACCGCTTGTGCTTCCCACCGGACTGCATTGGAATCTCACGGGACTGTGGTCCGGCATCCTTGAGGGCCTGCAAAAGGCCGCACACTGGTCGGAGGAGATGCAGATTCCGCTTGTGTCCCTCGGAGTTGACGCCTGGGGTGTCGACTTTGGCTTGATTGGCTCCGGGGGTGAACTGCTCGGGTTACCACATTGCTATCGCGACCCGGCGCACGATGGTGCCTTTAATCAATTGATGAAGGATCCTGGCGGAGAGGCCATCTATGAGGCAACGGGGATTCAGCTCTTGGGCCTCAATACACTCTTTCAAGTTGCGGCACGTCATCAATCGGCACCCCAACTCCTCAAGCAAGCCGAGTCCTTACTTTTCATGCCCGATCTGTTTCACTATTTTTTTACCGGCAGGCGCACCGTCGAGGAAACGATTGCCTCGACCAGCCAGATGACCGATGCCCGCACTGGAAAGTGGGCCACCGGACTGCTCGAACGCCTCGGCCTCCCAACGCATTTACTCACCGAACAGGTTCCCTGTGGCAGTGAAGTCGGCTTGCTGCTTCCAGATCTCGCTCGGCATACGGGACTCCCTGAAACGCTAAGAGTGATCGCGCCTGCCGCCCACGATACGGCCTCGGCCATCGCAGCGGTGCCCGCGACCGAAAATACATCGTGGTGTTATCTCTCGAGTGGCACCTGGTCGCTGATGGGTGCTGAACTCGATGCACCGATTGTGTCTGCTGCCGCCCGCGACGCCCCGCTAACCAACGAGCGGGGCGTGGAGGGCACGGTGCGCTTTTTGAAGAACATCATCGGGCTCTGGCTCGTGCAGCAGTGCCGGGCCGATTTAGCCCGCAGCGGCAAAGAGTATTCCTACGCCAAACTCGCCGCGGAGGCCGCAGCGGCAGCACCCCTGGTAACGCTGCTCGATCCTGACCATCCGCCCTTTATGCTTCCCGGGGGCATGCTCGAAAAAATAGCCGCTTTTGCCCGGCAGACACAGCAACCAGTTCCCGAGACGGCCGGTGGGTATGTTCGCGCCTGCCTGGAAACTTTGGCCCTCACGTATCGCCGAACTCTTGAGCGACTCGAGCGTGTGACCGGGAACACCTACCAGGTGCTACACATCGTCGGT
>CAUZBD010000244.1:0-4682 GCA_963577795.1 Planctomycetota bacterium
AAACCGATCCGGATTTTTCCCAGTACCTCAAGTCGTTGTCTATGATAGTACGAAGGGGAATGCGTGTCGCATCATAAAATCTATCGTCTTCTGGATGCAACAGCGAACCGTGCATGTGAAGCAGTTCGCGTGGTTGAGGACATCGTACGCTTTGTATTTGACGATCACCTTCTCACCAAAGAGTGGAAAGAATTCCGGCACCATCTGGTTGCGTCCTTACAGGCCTTGCCTGCAGAGATGCGTTCCGCATTTCGCCATACCGAATCAGATGTCGGGACTGCAATCGCACTGACAAGCGAAATTGAACGGGACGACATTGCTGATCTAATTGCTGCAAACGTGGCACGCTTGCAGCAATCTTTACGTAGCTTGGAGGAAGGCGCAAAACTGATTGATGACAAACTTGCATCACAGGTCGAAGCACTCCGCTACCGAAGCTATTCGCTGGCTTCGGTAACGCAAGCAATCGAAGAAAGCATTCAAAGGTTGCAGGATGTCCGCCTCTGCGTACTCATTGATGGAGGTAGTTCGGAACAGACTTTCAGTCAAATGCTAGACCTGTTGCTGTCGGCTGATGTTGGTGCGATTCAGCTGCGCGATAAAAAAATGAATGATGCGGAGCTCGTTGCTCGAGCGAGGTTGCTGGTAGAAAAAAGTCGAGGTCGACCCACGCTTAGCATTATCAATGATCGACCGGACATTGCAGTCTTGGCAGGGGCCGATGGGGTGCATGTCGGACAGACAGATTTAGGAGTGAAAGAGGTACGCCAGATTGTGGGCCCGTATCGCGTGATTGGAATTTCAACACATAATCTGGAGCAGTTGCGACGAGCGGTTCTCGACGGGGCAAATTATGCAGGCATCGGGCCAGTCTTTCCCTCCGAAACAAAAACTTTTTCTTGTCATGGTGGGCTTGCGCTGATTGAACAAGTTGCAAATCAAACAGCGCTCCCACTTTTTGCAATTGGCGGTATCGATGTCAAGAATGCGGCCGATGTTATTCGAGCTGGCGTCAGTCGGCTGGCGGTTGCCTCGGCTATTACGAGTGCGGTGGATCCTGAAAGAGTGGTTATTGCACTCAAAGAGAGGCTGAATCATTCTGCAGTGCAGAAGTTACAATCGGAGTCTACCTCCGTATCGTTTTCCCCTTAAGTACCTTAAGGAACAGCACAGCTTTGAATCTGTATCTATTATTGCCGCATTGCTTGGCGGATGGCATCCATTGCTTCTGGATGTTGACGGAGTGATTGCACGACCTCCGAACGAACATATCGTGGTCCGCAGGTATCCGTTGTTTGTGTCTCTACCGCTGGCGGCAACAGGCCTTGATCGCGATAAGACAGAATGAGCGTTTCCGGGATTTTGAGCACTGCGGCCAGTTGTTCAATAGTCAGCGGAGGCTCTTGCGGCATGGAGTCGACACTCGATAGAAGTTGGTGGTTCTGACCCGCCGCGCTGTTTTAGCCGCGGCGAAAAATCTGCCCGAATTCTGTAAATAACACTAGGCCAACGCTCAACGGGTACCCATGTCGCAACTTAAGCCACCCGCAGCCGGCACATAAGCACTTCGACAGTAATCCATCACCATGCGGTGGGCACTAAATCTCCATGCAAGTGAACCGATCGAATTCATCATCATTGAGATCCACTGTCGCGGTAAACCATGGTCATCGCGATCGTAGAAAATAGGGATTACCTGATTGACGAGCACATCGTAAAGGGCCTCCGCATCCCGCCGGTCTGTTTCTTCTACTGAGGCATGTGCTCGTCCTTTACCAATCGAAAAACCATTCACACCATCGTATGCCTCTGCCCACCAGCCATCGAGAATAGAACAATTTAACCCCCCGTTAAGGACCACTTTTTGACCGCTTGTACCAGAAGCCTCAAGCGGACGTCGCGGATTGTTCAGCCAGACGTCTACGCCCTGTACCAGATGTCGCGCCACATTGATGTCATAGTCTTCAACAAAAACGACTCGACTCGCAACCTGAGGATCATGACGGAGGTTGGCAATTTGTTGAATTAACTTTTTCCCCGGTTCATCTGCTGGGTGTGCCTTACCAGAAAAAATGAATTGAATTGGGCGACTGACATCCCCGATCATTTCATGGATTTTATCGATATCCCACATGAACATGTTCGCTCTCTTGTAAGTAGCAAAACGCCGCGCAAAACCGATGGTGAGAACGTTGGGATCGAGAACATGCCGTGCCGCTTCAACAGCCTCATCGGTTTCTCCACGACGGCGACATTGTCGACTCATCCGACGACGCACAAAAGTGAGCATTAAGTTTTTTAAGGCATAATGCGTTTCCCAAAGTTCACCTGGATCTATTTGATAAATACTCTGCCAAACTTCGGGTTCACCCATTCGGCGAGCCCAACCGGCAGGAAAATAACGGTCATAGAGTTGTCGCATTTGAAACGCGAGGAAAGAAGGAATATGAATGCCGTTGGTGATATGCCCGATTGGAATCTCTTCTTCAACACGCCAAGGCCACAAATGCGCCCACATTCTGCGACTGACCTGACCATGAAGCGCACTGACGGCATTGGCTCGACGTGAAAGTTTCAGAGCCAGAACCGTCATGCAGAACGACTCCCCTTCATTCTGAGGGTCGACTCGACCCAAGCCCATAAGTTGTTCGAGGGAAATACCGAGTGATTCGCGCAGTGGCCCCAGATGTTCTTCTATAAGATCTGTTTCAAATCGATCGTGGCCTGCAGGGACAGGGGTATGGGTCGTAAAAACCGCCCGGTGGGCAACTTCTCGGAGTGCACTATCGAAATCGAGGCCATCTTCATGCATGAAGTCACGAATCGCCTCCAGTGCAGCAAAGGCGCTATGGCCTTCGTTCATGTGATAAACGCTCGGAGATATCCCCAACGCTTTGAGTGTGCGGATACCACCCACACCAAGAACAAGTTCTTGGCGAATTCTCGTACGCGTATCTCCCCCATAGAGTCGAGCCGTCAGCTTTCGATCTTCTGGTTTATTTCCTTCCATGTCGCAGTCGAGTAAATACAGATCCACTCGGCCGACGTGCATCAGCCAAACTTTAGCTAATAGTTTCCCGTCACGCGTATCGATTTCGACGGTGATCGGTACTCCCTCTTTGTCGACGGCTGGCTCCATTGGCAGGCTGTCGACGCGCGTATCTTGATATTCTTCAACTTGAAAACCATCGTTATCGAGTCGCTGTCGAAAATAGCCTTGATCGTAAAAAAGGCCAATCGCTACTAATGGTATCCCTAGACCACTCGCACTTTTAATGTGGTCTCCCGAAAGCACACCCAAACCGCCGGAATATATGGGCACCGATTCATGAATTCCGAATTCTGCTGAAAAATACGCCACAGGTCTTACCCCCAGTATCCCCGCGTTGGTTGTGCCCCAGGTCTGATTGCTCGCCAGGTATTCTTTGAGTCTGCGGTACGCTTGATTGATACGGCTATACAGGACTAATTCATTGGCTCGGGATTCAAGTCGTTCGGGAGTAAATTCTGCGAGCAGTGCGATAGGATTATGATCGAGTTGACGCCAGCGAATCGGATCTAAATCCCTGAAAAGGTTGACGACCTCAGAATGCCAGGACCACCAGAGGTTGTGCGCTACTGCCATACATTTTTCGTACAGCGATTCTGCAGATAACTCAGATTCCAGCGTAAGTGGATTGGATTCGGAAACGGTTTCTTCTATCTGACTCATAGCTAGGTTCTTTTTGGTCATCAGGGACAAATCCGGACAGGCCCTGATTATACGGCTTGTCATAATCAGGAAAACACCCTCAAAGCGGATGATGTTGAGTTGCCGGAGGGTGGATTGCTCGGTAAGTTGGAAGCAAAGGTACAGATTTCCAATCGAAGGCCCCCTGAATAAGGACATTGATGACTTTGACGGCACCGACTGGCGGTATTTTGGGACCGACCGAACCGGAACTACGCGGACTCGCTCAGAATCTTTCGGCGCATGCCGGGCGGCTTGATCAATCGGGGGAGTGGCCGGTTTACCAGTTGAAGCAGTGCGGTGAATCGGGTGTATTTCGCTGGTTTGTCCCACCCAAGATGGGTGGTCTGGGGTGGTCGGAGACCGATATTTTACGTGGCTACCTGCGATTGAGTGCTTCCTGCCTGACAACCTCGTTTATCCTCACTCAAACAACCGGCGCATTGCGACGGGTTGCTGCCAGCGGGGCAGCGGCGGCGGAGCGTGTTCTAGATGATCTCCTCTCGGGACGTTGTCTTGCCTCCCTCGGCATATCCCATCTCACGACAAGCCATCGGCATTTGGGACGGACGATCCTGTCTGCCGAGCGGTGCGACAAAGGTTTTCTACTCAACGGTTTTAGTCCTTGGGTCACAGGGAGTCCATATATTGATTTGATTGTTGTCGGAGCAGAGCTTAAGGATGGGCGTCAAATTCTAGCTTTGCTTCCCATGAATAGTCCGGGAATCTCAGTGGATCCTCCTACTAAACTTGTGGCCCTGACAGGAAGCCAGACGGGCGCCGTTCGTTTTGATCACGTTGAATTGCCAGCGGATGCGGTACTCGCAGGGCCGGAGGAAGAAGTCCTCATCGGGGCCACTGGGGCATCCACTGGCGGGTTGCAGACATCCGCACTGGCGATTGGTTTGGCAGATTGTGCCATCAGTTTGATGGAAGAACAAAGTGCAAAACG
>CAUZBD010000245.1:0-4657 GCA_963577795.1 Planctomycetota bacterium
GATTTAAATGACAATGATCGCAAACGTGCACGGCAGATTATGGGCTACCCTTGGTTTGAACATAAGAAAGCTTGGCAAAAAGAAATCAATATGATGCTTAAAAATGATTTCAAGCTGGAGGTGGAAGCGCTGATTAGCAAAGACATCAGCTATGTTACCGAACAGTATGTTCCTGACCGGTTGGCTGATGGCGATTGGCTCGATTAACGCGCACGACAGCCTGCCAATGCTCGTAGGAAATTCTTCCTGCTCTTCTAGGCGAAACGACTACTAGTGATCTATTTTAAAAAGTCGCAGGCAGGAGAGAAGCAAAGAGAAGGCGCCGACGGTGGCGAAAAATGTCTTGATTTGGTCGAAAGGAGTTGCGCCTAAGTAGGCACTCAGCTTTCCGTGCCAAGCTGTCTCAAAATTACTTTCCCACAACCCGGCCGCTTTGGATGGATCATAATAATCTGCCGATGCTGTCTGCATTGTGTTCCCCGTTGCAACGGAAACCGGTACTGGGTGAGTGGCAACCCACCGATTAGGCTGGTGGGAAGACAGTTGTCGACCCGGAGTTGAATACTCCTCAAAACTCTTCCGGTCGTCTTTGACGAGCCGTTGTGATTGCTCCCGCTGCAGTGTGGCGGCAACATCGGTAAGGAAATGTCCTACCCGGCCACAAACGCTTCCCACTGTATGGCCACTTTTCGCTCCCAGTAAAACACCGGCAAGTTCTCCATTGGCATTAAAAATAGGTCCTCCTGAATCACCCTGTCGAGCTTCCGTGGAGAGTTCTACCATTTCGAAAGGTTGGTTTTTTCCAGGTGCTACGTACTGTGTACAGCGACCGTTTGCAGCCCTGTAACGGCCTCCACCATACCCTGCAATCGATAGCCAATCTCCCCGAACCGGTGCCTTCTCGGCCAGCCGAACAGGAGCGACCTTTGGCCTCCAAATTCCAACTGCAGCAAGATCCCAAGAATCATCGAGTTTCATCACCGTGCCACCCGAGCGAAATCCATCAGGGAAAATAACCTCGACCGGACCCTTTGCCCCGCGAACAACATGCCAATTGGTAATCACCAAACCAAAATCTTGCGTCACATGGACCAAGGTTCCCGATCCAAGTGAGGTTGTTTTCCCTTCTTCCGCAACAATCCGGACCACTGCCGGGTGCGGGGTTTGTTGTTTGGGAGCGATTTTGACCGGCGTGGCTGTAGGAATAGTCAGGGGAGGCAGCGTACGGGTACCCCGTACTGAAGATCGGGGCCTTCACAACCCTCCAGGGACGCAAGACTGCGCTAAACCTACTGTAGGAAGCATCAACAGCTGGCAGCAAAGAAACAATAGTAGTGGTTTGCGATGGAACAAGAATCTGCGACCTTTTGCAGAGGGGGGTCGCGGTCCATCGCGGAAGATATCAAATCACAGCAGTAAGATCCAACTTCGTGTAAAACCTTACCTGTCGGACTTTATCGACCAGTGATGAAAAAGAAATGGATGTTTTCCCAATCGCTCCGCAAGCTTTGCCCTATCCGTACGACCCGTTCTACTTTTGCTTAAAACGAGTCTACCGCGCGATCGAGACCTGTCTTTGGTGTCGATTTCGAAAGTAAATCCCAAGCAGCAGTAAAATACCTGAAAAAATAGCGGCCACTGTAAAAACGGGCCAACTGTTCGTAGCGGTTGTAGTGACAGAAGGCCCCGGATCGCGGCTTAAGGCGCGTGGATCCCCATAAAAAATTGCGCCGTCCTGAAAAACCCATGGGCTGGGCTGAAACTGGGTCCATTCTCCTTCACCACGAGCAAACCGCTGGGCCACTGAATCTCCGTCAGCATCTCCGAGGGGAGAAAGGTCCAGCCGCGAGCCGTACTGTGCTTTGAAATCCGAAAACGAGGGGCCAAAGGGAGTCTGGGTTTGGGGCGATGCGTCTGCTTCTTTCTGCCCGGTCACGACCTGCCAGGGATCGCGAAGGGATCCCTGGAGCGGGTTTTCAGGTTCCCCGGCAGCGAGCGACAACAGGGGCAAAGAGCAGCAGACAAAAAAGAAAAAGGGGCGCATGGTGGATTGAACCGCTTCGCCCACTGGCGGGTCAAGGGAAACTGGTTAAATTGCTGCAACCAAGTGAAACAACCCTTGTTTTGGCCCATCGCCAACCCAAAAATAGCTCTTTCAGGGGGGTATCTACTTGACGCCTCAGGGCTTTTACGGGTAGGCTTGCAGCTTAAACGTTTTCAATTCGGACAGAGTTTCCGCACGTTTTATTGCGCCCAAGGATCGGCCACTTCCTCTTTTCACCCGCGCAAAACGTTGCTTGAGCATCTTTTAGTAAACGACGGAAGAAGTACGCACCCTTATGACTCCAGTGGTAATCGATACTCGGGCAGCTCAAGACTCGCGCGATGTGGTTCACAGGGCCGTGGAGGCACTCACCGGAGGCCGATTGGTGGCTTTTCCCACTGAAACCGTCTATGGTCTGGCGGCCAGTGCCCTGGATGAGGCGGCGATGGACCGACTCATTGAAGCCAAGGGGCGGGGACAGGGACACCCTTTCACCCTTGCGGTAAGAAGTGCTGAGGAAGCACTTGATTATGTGCCCGATTTAAGTCCGATGGGGAGACGTCTTTCGCGGCGTTGTTGGCCCGGCCCCCTCACACTCGTTGCGGAAAATCATCATCCGGAAAGTTTGCTTTCGCAACTTCCTGCACGCGTACGGCAGGCCGTCGTTCCTAACGGTACAGTTGGTCTACGTGTTCCAGCACACCCCTTGATTTTAGATGTGCTACGGATGCTGACTGGCCCGGTTGCACTGACCAGTGCCAATCAAAATGGCAAACCAGAGGCAATCACGGCAGAGGAGGTCATTTCTGTGTTTGGTGAACAGATTGATTTGGTACTCGATGGTGGTAAAAGCCGACTGGGTCAACCTTCTTCTGTGGTAAGGGTCCATGAGACAAGCTACGAAATTTTACGAGCGGGGGTAGTCACAGAGCAACATTTAAAGCGTCTCTCCAGCTTAATGATTTTAATTGTCTGTACTGGAAATACGTGCCGGAGTCCCATGGCGGAAGTCATTGGGAGACGTCTCCTGGCTGAAAAAATAGGATGTGTAGAAGCAGATATTGAAGAGCATGGCGTGATGATCACATCGGCAGGTATTGCAGCTATGGCAGGAGGCAAAGCTTCGTCTCAGGGTATTGAGGTGATGGAAAAGATGGGCCTCAATCTTGGTGCACATTCCGCGCAACCAGTATCAGAACAAATGGTTCGCCATGCCGATTTGATTCTTACCATGACGCGCGGGCACCGTGAGGCACTGTTGGCTCAATGGCCGGATGCTGCATCGCGCACGGAAGTCTTACGATTGGATGGAAAAGATGTAGCAGACCCGATCGGTGAATCGGTTGCTGAATATCAACGATGTGCCGAGCAAATCCGTAAGGAACTCGCTACAAGGATTGAGGGCATTACCCTCAATAAATGACTGGAATACTCCGCAGCGTTGCCATTAGAGGAACACAATAGTATGAGAATTTCGATCGGAAGTGATCACCGTGGGGTGGATGTCAAAAGGCAGATTATTGACTTGTTGCGCCAACTGGGGCACGAAGCAATGGATGCGGGAACCCAAAGTGAAGAAAGTGTGGACTACCCCGATATCGCAGCCGAAGTTGGGCGACGTGTCAGCCAGAGCGAATCTGATCGTGGAATTCTCATCTGTGGCACGGGGATCGGAATGGCCATCGTGGCGAACAAATTTCCCGGCGTGCGGGCGGCTCCGTGCCACGATGATTTGACTGCTGAAATGAGCCGGCGACATAATGATTTGAATGTTCTTTGTCTTTCAGCCGATTTACTGGGCGTAAAACTAATCGATCATATGGTCGAAATTTGGCTGTCCACTGAATTTGACGGTGGTCGCCATACCCGGCGAGTAAATAAGATCAGCGAACTTGATCAACAACTGGGCAGGATGGAGTCGGCGACCCCGGCTAAAAGCGAGTAGCTGAAAGCGCTATTCAAACCACTTGTTATCGCTCCAGGTCAAAATGTAACGATTACACGGAGTTTGCGGGCGAAGTTTCTCAGTTGTACCGATCAATCGATCCACGATTAAAAGCGTTTCCCTAAAACCGGTCCATTGACCTGTTGATCCTCGCTTAATCGTTGTTAGAGTCGAAGGGAGAGTAATTGCTGATTTATTCAACAATCAGATTTGTAATTCTTCCGTTGGAAAAAGTGACTTGATTATGGAAAATTCTGAGACGAATTCATTTGATTTTGATGAAGTCGATCACCTGCTTCGCAATGCCGAACTGCGTGACCAAATCGAGCCTTATGTCGATGAGGCCATCTGTCGGGTGAATGTACAGGCTTTTTCGACAGCCAAAGAAAATGAATTTTTGGAGTCGATGTTAGCGTGGGAACGGGCACCTGTGCTTCCGATCGTCGCCTGGTTTGATCCACCTCTATCTATCCCTCGCCCTAACAACTTTGCAATGGACTTAGAGGGGGAGGATTCCTTACATGAAGTTCTCTGGGAAACCGTCTATCGCCTTTTCGAAAAGCGGGTCGTGTTGGACTTCACCGATCACCTTTCTGATCGCGAACTTTACCAATTGATTTTTCGGGATATTCTTCCCAGTGAGGAAAAGAAGCTCGAGGGCACTGATA
>CAUZBD010000246.1:0-4643 GCA_963577795.1 Planctomycetota bacterium
CCATAGGCTTCCGGTTCTTTTTTTTCGATTTCTTCCCAGTGTCGATCTTGCCAATGACCGACATCCACTTCAATCAATTCATGCACACTTTGGCAGGGGACCGCATGCAATTCAGCAATGGTTGTTCCAGTTTGCATCGCCCTCCGTAGTGGCGAGCTATAAACTGCGCAGATCGGCAGGTGCGCAAGTTGCGCTGCGGTCCTTGCAGCCTGTCGGTATCCTTCAGCAGATAAATCGGGATTTGCACTGCAACCTTGCAGGAGGGGTGGCTTGGCCAAATTATTGTTCGTTGCTCCATGCCGTACCAAATAGAGCATGCAGGAGCCTTTGGAAGGATCGGGCGGTGGATTTTCGGTCAAATCGCTAGCCATCGCGTGAGCCGACCGCAGACAGGGGGATGCGTCGTTGGGCTAATTTTGCTGCCAATCGAATTGCAGCAACCATACCTCCTGCATCAGCAGTTCCACGCCAAGCCTGATCGAATGCCGTTCCATGGGAAGCACTCGTACGAACGATGGGCAATCCCAGTGTGATGTTCACTGCTCGATGCATGCCCAAGAGTTTTAAGGGGATATGTCCCTGGTCATGATACATGGCAATTAAGACGTCGAATTCACCTCGATGGGTGCGAGCGATCAGTGTATCTGCGGGGTAGGGTCCAGAGACATCGAGCCCGTTTTTTATCGCTTCAGCAACAGCTGGAGCGAGTATTCGCCTTTCTTCCGTTCCAAAGAGACCATCTTCGCCAGCGTGAGGGTTTAATGCACAGATTCCAATTCTTGGCAATTGATTGGTGCGCGTACTTTTTAGATTTCGTATCGCCGCATCGGCAAGCTTTGTACAGGTGACAATCCGCGACGTGCAAAGATGCTCAAAAATATCCCGCATCGGCATGTGGAGCGTCGCATGCACGACACCCCAACCGTCGTCTTCGCCACTTCCTTGAGATTTTTCCAGATAAAGCATCATCGCGATTTCTTTAACCCCACAACAATCCGCCAAAAGTTCGGTATGGCCGGGATAGAGGTGTCCGGCGGCCTGGAGCGCCGCTTTGTTGAGCGGTGCTGTGACGATTCCATCGACCCGTTGCTGTTGTGCGAGATCGGCAGCCAAGACCACCGCATCGTACGCAGCTTGTCCACCCTTGGGGTCGCAGCAGGCTGGTTTTGCCTGAGCGGCATCCGCGCCGGTTTCCAAGCAGGGCAGGGTGGTCTGATCGCCGCAGGCTTGTTCAGGATCGTCAATCCGTACGATGGTGATTTCAGCCCGAAGAAGGTCTATCGCTCGCTGCAGAACTTCGGAGTTGCCGATGACGAGTGGTCGGCATTGCCTGTGGACTTCCAAAGAATGCCACGCTTTGATGATGGTTTCTGGCCCCACTCCCGAGGGATCACCTGCGGTGATGGCTAGCAAAGGAGTTTCCATATTTCTATTCTACGCTAGTTCGCGGGGCTGAAAACCGGTGAGACGATTTCTTTGCCTAAATAAAAGTATGGTTACGTTGGCCTCGAGGTGGAGAGTTTCGATCTCGTCACTTGCCGATGCCTTCCGCACCTCGGATAATACGAATGGTCACACACACGTTTTTTTGCGACGGATGTCTACTTTTTTAAATTGACGAGGCTTGTCGTGCCGAGGATTTTTGCTTCCCTTTCAGTTCTCACAGTCTTATCGCTCCTTGTCGCGATGTGGCTCGGTTTGGGATTGGATTTAAACAAGCCGTTGGCAGCTTGGAAAATGCTTCAGGATGAGCAAATGCAAAAAGGGAGACTGGGCACATTGGAAGATTCTGTGGAGTGGAAAGAGATGCAGTCGCGAATCGAGAAAACTCGAGAAGAATTTCTTAGCGAACGTGAGTCGGGATCGACCCATATTCTTGTAGGTATTGGAGCGACTCTATTTGTTGTTCTGGTATGCAGCATCTCCGTGACTTATTTTATTGGAACGGGGCGATGGTGTCGGGAGGTTGTTGAGGTCTATGGCTTGGCTCCAGAAATTTTACGGGAAAACCAACTTCTCAAGAGAAAATCTTTTCCCTGGGCACTGATAGGGATGCTGACTGCCTTAGCAATTAGCGCACTGGGTGCGGCGGCCGATCCGGGAACCGGTATGGCAAGTACGGATCGGTGGGTGATGCCGCACCTCTTCGCGGCTCTTGCCGGCATTTGTCTGATCAGTTACTGTCTTTATGCGTTGTGGGGTTGCATTGTCCGAAATCATAGGGTGATCGATCTCGTTATGCGGGAGGTTCGTACTCGACGCACGGGATTGGAGTTGGATCGAGAAGAGGAGAATTCCTCGAATGCGATGAACGTGGGCAAACTATGATGCGAAGTTAATTTAGTGCAGAATTTAAAACAAGAAAATGCACTCAATAGACGGTGTATGCTTGTTTGATTACGGAAGTTTTACTTTGAAGCGTTTGGGAGGTAACAAGTGTTCGATACAGTAGCGATCGTCGGAGCAACTGGAGCTGTAGGCACCATCATTCGGGAAATACTCGAGGAACGTCAATTCCCTTTTAAGACGATTCGATTTTTAGCATCGAAACGGTCTGCAGGGAAAGAGCTCAATTTCGCTGGCCAAAAATATACGGTAGAAGAACTCGTCCCCGAAGTTTTTAAAGACATCGATTTGGCGATTGCCAGTACGCCGGATGATACGGCTGCAGAATTCATTCCGTGGGCTACCGAAAGAAACTGTGTGGTTGTTGACGAGAGTGGTTATTGGCGGATGAATCCGGAAGTTCCACTGGTTGTTCCAGAAGTGAATCCCGAGGCTGTCCGAGATCACCAGGGAGTGATTGCGAGTCCCAATTGTTCTACGACCCAGATGGTACTCGCCATGAAGCCGCTGCATGACGCTGCTCGGATCAAACGCGTGGTGGTTAGCACCTACCAGGCGACAAGCGGAGCCGGATTGGCCGGTACACGCGACCTCGAACAGGGCACCAAGGCGCATCTTGCTGATGCCGAGCATACCTACGAAGCATTCGCGCACCCGATTGCATTTAATGTTATTCCTCAGATTGGTTCTGAAAAACAGGATGGTTACACCTCCGAAGAAATGAAAATGGTCCACGAGACCCATAAAATATTTGGCGACGATTCGATAAAAGTATGTCCTACATGCGTTCGCGTGCCCGTATCGAACTGTCACAGTGAAAGTATGTTGGTGGAAACGGAACGCAAGTTGAGCGTCGAAGAAGCCCGCAAACTTTTTGCGGCCCAAGACGGGATAACCGTTATTGATGACGTCTCCGCAGCGAAGTATCCAATGCCTCATCAATGCTCTGGCAAAGATGATGTTTTTATCGGTCGGATTCGCGAAGATTTGTCGAGCGACAATGGCCTCGCCTTCTGGTGTGTCAGTGACAATCTCCGAAAAGGCGCTGCTACAAATGCGGTGCAGATCGGCGAATTACTCGTGCGATTAAAAACAGCTGCGGTTTAATTTAAAAACTTAATGAAAATAGAATGTTGCGATACGCTTCTCTGCTATGCGCGTAATCAAAATGACACTTGCCTACGACGGCACCGCATATTGCGGATGGCAAGTGCAGACCAGTGGGCGCACGCTTCAGGAAACTGTGGAGTCCGCTTTGACGAAAGTAACCGGCACACCCGTGCGGGTGCTTGCGAGCGGGCGTACCGATGCGGGAGTGCATGCGCTCGGACAGGTAATCGGTTTCGAAACGGATAGTACTTTGTCGTGCACTGTGTTGAGAAGGGCAGTCCAGAGTCACCTTCCGCCGGACGTGGCGGTGCTTGAAGCGGTACCGGCGACCGATACATTCCATCCTATCCGGGATGCAAAAACCAAGCGGTATCGGTATGTACTGAGTGATGCGGAGATACACGATGTATTTTCTCGTCGCTACTGTTGGCAATATCCGTCGCCCCTCTGCACGGTAGCAATGTCTCGCGCAGGAGAGATACTTGTAGGCAAGCACAATTTTGCAAGCTTTCAATCGACCGGCGCGCCGCGCGCGTCGACCATTCGGACGATTTCGGAACTTTCTGTAAAACGGCGAGAGAATCGAGACCGCGGAGTAATTTGGATTGAGGTTGAAGCGGATGGATTTCTCTACAACATGGTGCGGGCTATCGTGGGAACTCTTACTGAAATTGGGCGTGGCGGACAGCGCGAAGCGTGGTGCGGCGAGGCACTTGCTGCCTGCGATCGAAGTCAAGCAGGGCCGACCGCACCTCCGCAAGGGCTATTTCTTGTTTCCGTCGACTATGGGACTGGTTCGAAATCCGATACGGATCCGATTGCGCGGTGAAGTGATCATCGAGTATGAATGACCTCGAGCGAAGCCCAGGTGGGCATCCTGTTCAATTCCTGATTGAGGCCAATCGATCCGTTTTCTCGATTGCCCGGGTTTGATATACTGGCTGAGGATACGTCGACAACGTTTTAAAAAGGGGTGCGGCGGCGTTGCGGTTAATGGTTAGTCAGTGTGTGCAGCAGCGAGCATTTTCAGTGTGACAAGGATATCAAGCGAGAGACATACGGCGAATGATTCCTGGGGCGACTATCGGTTAGTCCATCGAGTCGTTCAATCTCAGGCCACAGAGGTCTGGGAAGTCGCGCATCAGCGTCGGAATCGGACTTGTGCGATGAAAATTATGATGCCTCAT
>CAUZBD010000247.1:0-4634 GCA_963577795.1 Planctomycetota bacterium
GGAAAGAACCTCTGGATGCCTGCAGTTTCGCTCGGGACCAATATCATCCACCGAATCATAAAATCCATCTCCGATCAGCTCCGTCCAAAGGCGGTTCACATACGCCCGGGCAAACCAAGGATTTCCCTCGGCATCGGTGAGCCAATTTGCCAGCGCCTCTCGGCGGTCCTGATCCGCTGTGCCAAGCTCTAAGGAGTGTCCGGTAAGAAAGAAGACAGGTTTGGTGATCTGGCCAGGCACCTCAGGGTTTTCCAGGTTCGGCATGAAGTATTCGAGTGGTTTTTTATTCTTTCCCTTACCGCCCCCTTTCTTGTTCTTGTGGTTGCGTGAGTAGACTTCAAAATTTCGTGGCTGAGAATTACGGACCGGTCGTACGCCGACACGCGGAAAAAAAGCAGCAAGTTGATGAAACTGCTCGCGCTTCCATTGGTCGGTTGGATGATCGTGGCACTGCGCACATTGGATTTGTATGCCGAGAAAGATCCGGGCTACCTCTGCCGTGATGCCTTCCGGTTCGCCCTTTTGTGCCAGAAACAAACCAGTCTCTCCGTGACTGCGAACATCGCCCGAGGCCGTAATGAAATCGGTGGCGATTTGATCCCACCGGGCATTGCGGTTGATGCGTTCGGCGACCGCAGTTGCGAGCCCTTCAGAGACGAGTCGCAGCGCCCGCTCATCTGCGCGGCGGGCCAAAATAACGTCGCGCCAGTAACGGCCCCAATGTTGACCAAACCGTGAATCGGCAAGCAGTTGCTGCACAACATTGTTCCTCTTGTGAGGATTGTTGTCGCGTTGGAATGCTTCAATTTTTTTTACATCGGGACGAATACCTACCAAATCAAGCCATGCCCGAGAAAGGAACGTGGCATCGTCGATTTCGTCAGGCAACCCATCGGTTGCCTCTGCCAGTCGCGCATCGATTTGTTTTGCAACGGTTTTGAAATCGGACCCGCTGTATTCGACCGTCGTTTGCGCGGTGGCAAACCCGGCAATGGCCAAAAAATACAGGATGACCCCCAATAGAAAGAGGGGAAGCGATGTTTTCGGACCTGTTTCGGCCAGTGTCAACAAGAAACATTGGATCTTCATGTTTGCATTTCCAATCCGTACCATTCTGTTCCGATAGATGCACCCCCGAACAATCCTGCCTGTCTATGAAACCGCCAACGGTTGCGAAGGTTCTGCCAGGTCTACGAGGAAGGGGTGAAATTTGGGACAGTTATGCGACTATTTCGCCGTTTCCCTCCCTTTTCTTCGGATTTGAGCAGCAACTCGACTCCGTTTGTAAGCTACATTTTGGTATACATCGGGTGAAAGCCCCGTTTCCTCCCTGGAGAAATTCGCACATGCCACGTTATCGCCCTCCGTATGCCGGTACCTTTGGCCTGGCATTGCTACTCTGCTGCCCTCTTCTTTTTTTGGGCACCGCGGATGCTGAAACGGAGGCTGGTGTCCAACGCGATGCGTCTCTGCAAACACTCCGCGCGTCGGTCGATACGCTCGAGAGTTGGTTGAAAACGAGTCGCTATGGTACGAAGTGGAATGCTTACTTAAAGACAGATCTCTTGCGTCGCGAGTTGGCCAAGGGAGAGAGTGCCGATCGGGTGTCCCTCGAGAGTGTACTCACTCGGTATCGCAGTGACGTTGCGGGCCTCGATAAGCGGCGGTTTGAAGCGGTGCGCCAATCGCTGGATGCTTATTTGGTAACACAGGCGACCTTGCCTAGGGAAGCACTCCCAGCTGCGGCCGAAAAGGCACACGAAACATTCGCGGCACCCACTCCGGCGATGGTTGCCGCGGCCGAATCGCAGACAGCATCTGCAGCTCAGCAGCTGAATCGATTCCTCGCACAAAGCCCAGATCGTTCCAAGGCGTGGAAAGCTTTTCTTCGCTGGCCCCTGCTGCAGGAACAGTTGGCAAGCCAAAACCCCAACACGGCCGACCTTACCCAGGTCCTCCAGCGATTTTCTGCCGATGAATCGGGGCTCGAAAAATCACAGTTTGTCACTTTACGTCGAAGCTTGCGGGTCTGGATCGATCGAGCGTTGGCCGAGAAGAAGACGGCGGCCGTTGCGAAAAAGATCAAGGTTTATAGCAGTGAATTGGCCAAAAGTTTGAAGCAATATGACGGCAACGCATCGCACTGGGATGCGATGGCAATTGCTGCTCGGGTTAATTTTCTCCAGCGTTTCGATGTGGCTCCGGAACTGACGGCGTCGGTCCGGCGGCACTATTCTCACCCCAATCTCTCGGCATACATCTCTTCGGGGCTGATTTCCAGTGCAATGGATCGGGCGATCGATGAGGCGATTAGCATTCATGAAAACATTCTTGGTGTTCGTATTGTCGGTGAAGGCCAGACCAAGGGAAGTTTGCAGGTTGATTTATTGCAAGATAGCGAGCGAGCGGCACTCGGCTTGAAAATGCAGGGTGTCACGGAGTCGAAAACGGTGGGCACCAAGCGATCGGTGCAGGTTTTTGCCAATTCGACAACGAGCCTCGAAGCGACTAAGAAAGTACATTTTTCTGCCGATGGCTTTTCCTCGCAACCGGCACAGGCCGATGCTTCGACCGAGACGCGTGTGACGGGGCTTACGACCCGCCGGGGAAATCGCTTTGTGGAGAAGCTGGCGTGGCGTAAGGTGGCCAGCAGCAAGGGGCAGGCGCAACGCCAAAGTTCCCAGCGTGCGGCAACGCGGCTTCGGAGCCGGATGGATGAAGAAGGAGACAAGCTGCTCACAGGTGCCAATCAGAAGTATGGCGAAAAATTTCGGGGACCGCTGTTGCGTAAAGATGCGTTTCCACGGCTCTTTGAAGTCAAATCGGATGGCCAGCAGATCCAATTGCTGATGCTTGAAGCCTCGGCTGATCAACTGGCAGCACCCATTTCTGCGACCGCTCCACCCGCAGGTTCCGACCTGGCAGTGCGGTTGCACGAATCTTTTGTGAACAATATGGCGACCCATCTTTTGGGCGGTAAAAGAGTCAGCAGCAAGGATGGAAACGAAGAAGAAGGTGCGGGCCCGAATTTTCTCGAGCAACTGAAGCAGCAGCGTCAAAAGAAAATTACAGAACAACGTAAGCGGGATGGGAAAGCTCCGCTGCCAGTCGCGGAACCCGCGGAAGATCAGGCCGCTTGGCAAATGCGTTTTGCGAAGCGTAATCCGCTGTCGGTAGAATTTCGCGGTGGAACGATTCGGTTTGTGGTTCGCGGAATTGAGTTTTCAGGCCTCGACGATCAAGTGTATGATCGTCCGATGAGCATGTGGGCGCAGTACAAGGTTGACCGGGACGCTGCTGGCGGACTTCGATTAACACTTATGGACCAGGGCGTTGATCCCACAAACGTAGAAAAGGGAGGGCGTTTCGTTGCAGCCGATGCCCCGCTTCGCTCCAAACTTCGGGTACGCTGGAAAGAGACACTCGAAGGTAAAACCGGAGAAAACAAGGTGATCCAGGTTTTCCCGTTTGAATTGCCTGACCCACGTTTCAAGCGAGTAGGACCGCTCGCTTATCAGCGGTTTGATTTAGTGGATGGTTGGCTAACGCTGGGCATGCAGCGTACGGCAGGGCAACTGGAAAAGCAGGCTGCAGTCGATCGATCTCCCTGATGTTTTCCAGAGCGTAGGGTGTACGAAATGCAGGATTCCCAAGTTGAAATTTCTTTTGAGTGTCTGCCGCTTCGAAGCGTCGGCCGTTTAGATATTCCGCTCGATGCGTCTCCCGCATTCCATGAGCGGTGTCAGCGGATTAAAGATGCAATCGAAAAACATGGTTCGCACAATACCTATTATCTTTTCGATGCGCACTGTATCTTTCGCCTCACGAACAATCCGGCTTGCGGAATGTTGCGTTACGGTTTTGAGGGAACTCTGATGACCGATCAGGGTGACCTTTGCACCAAGGCGTGTGACCTCGACGTGCGACTCATGCAGGAAACGTGTGATTGGTTGAACGAATCGGTGGTGACTTGGTTTGCAGAAACGGTCTTGGTTGCAGTCCGCGTCGAATTCGATCGCTACATCGCCACGGGTGATTTGGCGCGGAGTAAAAATCGCGCCGCACGGGTCGCTGCTTCGTGTGAAGAATCAAGCGGCTTTCTGGGAATGTATCTGTAAAAAATGCGGAGTGGACCTGTAAGCCGGGTCCTGTCGCAGTTCGTGAGAACTGCGTAGCAGTCATTTATCTAGGACGACGATTACTCGTCATCTCACGCAGCCTACCCGAAAGTCGATAACGGATCGGACCGATCCCTGTCCCGCGTTGACGGAACTGCTTTCTGTTTGGCATTGCTCCGGGTGGGGTTTACCTAGCCAAGCCGGTCACCCGGCCTGCTGGTGCGCTCTTACCGCACCGTTTCACCCTTACCCCACGCAAACGCGGGGCGGTTTCCTTTCTGTTGCACTTGCCCTAGCCTTTCGGCCGGTGGGAGTTACCCACCACCCTGTCCTCTGGAGCCCGGACTTTCCTCCCGCTCATTGCCGGTGAAGGCAGCAAGCCAGCGACTGCCCGGTCCACTCCGCATGCAACTATCCTAAAGCGCATGAGGCGGGATGTAAAATCAGAAGTCTCTTTTTTCTGCCAATCGTTCGTCTGCCGCGTGGACCTGTGCAAGATTCGTCGACTTTTCCAAT
>CAUZBD010000248.1:0-4631 GCA_963577795.1 Planctomycetota bacterium
GGCGGCACCTACCATCGAGGGCAGTGACGTATCTCCCAGAAATTTGAGGGAAACAGGCCACCAACCTCGCACCACGGAAGCCACAAGTGCGCCACGTGGAAGAGACCGAGTATAGCCGCGGTGCGACACCTGTCAAAGGGCCTAAACGCTTTGAGGGCGAAAAGTTCGGCCCGCTCCAGCATGCCCCCTCCTGGTGGCAAAGGGTGGCAAAAATCTTCCGCGACTTTCCACTACGCAGCACGCTGGTAGCCGGTTCGCCGTTGCCCGAGAGAGGGGTCAAAAGCAGGAGAAAGCCGTGCTTGAGATACCCAAATCCCTATTTTTCTAGTGGAGACGATCGGACTCGAACCGACGACCCTCGCGTTGCAAACGCGATGCTCTCCCAACTGAGCTACGTCCCCCCGCGTGGCCGTGCAATCAGATCGCATCGGCCGCACGCTATGTTTGTCACGTTCTGTTTGTAGTGGGCGTACCTAGACTCGAACTAGGGACCTCAGCCTTATCAGGGCTGCGCTCTAACCAACTGAGCTATACGCCCGGCACCGCAATAATCCGGATAAAACGGGCCCGCGGTGGCGAACATGCCATTCTAAATCGGCCCCTCCGCGTGTCAAACCGGTGTAGCCTCGGTGTCGCAAAAACAGCTATAGTTCGCGCTGATTCCGCTTCGCCCGCTCGGCACAGCTCTTAGAAACCACGCAAAACCCCGGAACGCTCAATGTACCTTTCCACGCCATGGCTCCAAGTCAACCGTCTCCTCGCAGCGGCAGTAGGCTGCACCCTCTTGCTGACCCTTTTGAGTGGCCAGGTGATGGCGGCACCGCCCACCGTCCGGTCAGCCATGCAGCTCAAACCGACCCAAAAAGTCCAGTACGATGCGCCCGCCGAAGCGACTTGGCCGGATTGCCGCATGGTGCCGATCGTGGCCGAAGACGAAAAGGGCTGGGCGGTAGTCGATGCCACAGGACGTCGACTCCGCTGCTTTATCGACAGCAATGCCGACAAAGCGGTTGACCGCTGGTGCTATTACCTGGGGGGCATTGAGGTCTACCGCGATATCGACAGTGATTTCAATCGCAAAGTAGACTCTCATCGCTGGCTCGGGACTGCCGGATCGCGGTGGGCAATCGACAAAAACGAAGATGGGCAGATCGACCGCTGGAAAATGCTCTCTGCCGAGGAAGCAACCGCCGAACTGGTTGCTGCCCTGGCGGCCAAGGATAAGCAGGCCTTTGCCCGGTTACTGCTGACCAAAAAAGAACTCAAAGATCTTGCGCTCGGTCAAGCAACGACTGAAAAGATTGCCGTCGGGTTAGGCAAAGCAGACAATCAATTTATAGAAGTCTGCAAGCAGCAAGGAACACCGGCGAAAAACACGCGTTGGCTCCACTTCTCTGCCAGCCGTCCGGGCATCATTCCGAGCGGGACCAACGGATCGGAGAAAGATCTGCTGGTCTATGAAAATGTGGTCGCTATGACTGAAAGTGAGGGTAAACAGGGCTTTCTGCAGGTCGGCACGCTCATTCGTGCGGGTGACTGCTGGCGGCTGATTGCCCCTCCCACTATCCGCGAAGATGCGGCGGCGGCATCGACTCTGAGCGGTCTGTTCTTTACCGCTGAGGAGACCCCCTCCCCGCAAGTGACTCGACCGACTCCCGGCGAGGGCATCAGCCCCAAACTGCAGAAACTCCTGGCTGCACTGGAAAAAGTGGAAGCCCGTCTCGCGTCGGCCAAGCCGACAGCCAGCGGTCCGCTTTACAAGCAGCAGGCCAAATTACTTGAACAACTGGCTGCCGCTTCGAGCACCCCCGAACAGCAGGCTGCCTGGAACCGCCAACTCGCAGACAACCTCAGTGCAGCGACGCAATCGGGCGCTTTGCCCGATGGAACCGGGCGACTGGAAAAATTACATGCGCGTTTAAAAAAGCAGGCGGTCAGCAAAGATGTTCTGGCCTACGTCCGGTATCGCTTGCTCATGGCCGCCTACAGTGCGTCCATGCAAAAACCGAAAGCGGACTATGCCAAAATCCAGTCCGACTGGCTCAGAAATCTCAAAACATTTATTGAAACCTATCCTACGTCCAATGATGCGGCGGAAGCATTATTGCAAATCGCCATCGCCGAAGAGTTTGCCGGCAACGACGAAGAAGCCAAAGTGTGGTACAAAAAAATCGCAGCCGCGTCACCGAAAAGTACACAAGCAAGGAAGGCAAACGGCGCCATCCGACGTCTTGACTCACCCGGCAAGCCCCTTAGCTTGAAAGGCCGTACGATCAAGGGCAAATTACTTGATCTGAAGCAACTTGCCGGCCGGGTCGTTCTCGTGCACTACTGGGCCAGTTGGTGTGAGCCCTGCAAAGCCGATATGGCGATCATTCGCGATCTAGTCGCCAAGTACGGCCAAAGCGGATTTTATGCGGTAGGCGTGAACGTGGACAACGATCAACAGATTGCGGTCGACTCGATTAAAAAGGCCCGTCTCACGTGGCCGCAAATCTACGAAAGTGGTGGGCTCGAGAGTCGCCCCGCCACCGAGCTAGGAATTCTCACCCTCCCGACCATGTTGCTCTTGGACAAAAAAGGCCGTGTGATTAGCCGCAACATCCACATCAGCGAAGTGGAAGTGGAAATCAAAAAGCGCGCGCAAATTGCCAAACGCTGACTTGCGATCGCTGGGATTGGAATGTGGGGCATTCGTACCCCGTTCGCAGTTACCCGACGGCGGTCTACCTGTACCGGTTAGCACGGCCATGCTAGCGGTCAAACGCTTGGAGTCCGCTTGCACTGAAATTTGTAAAAACTGCACCCTACACCGCGACGTAGAGGTGGTGGGGCAAGGGCTCAAAATTCTTTTTCTTTTCTTTTTTGCTCTCTGCACCGGTAAACGACCCCTTCGGTACTGCTGGCACGATACGGTTGCCACCATTGGCACACGATCTGCAACTCCCACTGGTGGCAACGCCACCCCAAGGATGGGAGACTGCGCTGCACCGCACGTATTGGAAGGGAATCCAGGAGCAATTTTGCCATGCTGAACTTTGAACCGCATTTCGAACCCGACATCACGCTTTGGATCCTTGCTGCCAGTTGCATCTCTGGCCTGCTCACAGCATTGCTGATGCGGAAAAGCGAGGGGTCCTCCCTCCACGGCGCTTTTACTTGCCTGTTCTATGCCAGTCTGCTCGCCGTGGGCCTGACGGCCATCTGTTTCATCAGGGCTCCCTCCGGCTTGAGCCTGTTCCCTCCGATGACCCTCGGAGTGATGATCGTGGGCGCGACATGGGATTTTCGTCCGTCGCCACTCCAGTCGATCTAGAATAGCAATCCGACTGCTTCGGACCGGCAAAGTCTTGGATTGCAAGTCAATGCAGTGCTGTCTGTTACTGCAATGCTTAGCGATTCGATACGTTAAATTCAAAAAAAAGCTCCTATTCGGTACAACCGGCAACCGAAGTTAGTTCTCAGGTGCTGGGGCTGAGTCGTTGCCGGTGCCGTGGGGGGTTTCTTGTGGAGTTGGTCTTTGTAGACCTATTTCCTGTATCTTCCGCAGCACAGAATTCACTCCCGCATCTCTGCGATCGCATCGCGGAAATAATTTCCCTAAGCGATCCTGGTTGTCGATCCGCCGCACGACGTGGCCGACCGCAACAACAAAGCCGCACGAAAACGGAAAATGTTCAAGGAGGAAAAACACGATGGCACGGATTCTTATGATCCTCACAGCGGCGGTTCTATGCTCCGCCGCTCTTGCGCCTGATCGCGTTCGAGCCGACGACCGTAAAATTGCCCAACAAATCGCCGATGTCATGAAGACGACCGGAGTGATGGAAAACTACGATATTTTGGTGACCTACTCAGACGGGACCGCGAAACTGCAGGGAACCGTGTCCAGTAATCAGCAAATGCGTACGGCGATTGAAATCACCAACGCGTCACCTCACGTCAACAGCGTGGTCAACAAACTGTCGATCGCGAAGGGGGCCCAGGCTCCGGTGGCGATTCGTCCTGCGGCACCGCTCGACCGACCGGTGCGGATCTCCCCAGTCGCTGCCGAGAAGCAAACATTGACTGCTGCAGCGGAAAAAACGGCAAGTACCCAGTTACCACCGAGTGCGCGAACGGCGCAGAACCGGCCCCAGGTCGTCGCTGCTTCACTCCGCGATGATTCTCTCCGCGAACCGGTCGTTGAGGGGGTTGCGACCGGCGCGGTCACTCCACCGATCGCCGCGCGTCGTCCGGTACTCACGGCCGCGGTGCCGCCGAATCAGCGCCCACAAACGCAGCGGGGCATGCCGTCTTCACGACGCCTCGTGCCACCTGCACCCTCCGCCTTTTCGCGTCCGGTTCCCATGGGTCCCAGTTCGCTTGCCCTTCCGGCAGCGGGCGGTCCATCACGGCCTAGGATGGATCCACGCATGGCTCAGAGGGATCCACGCATGGCCGCCCAGATGGATCCACGCATGGCCCAGATGGATCCACGCATGGCCCAGAGGGATCCACGCATGGCCCAGATGGATCCACGCATGGCCCAGATGGATCCGCGGATGGCCCAGATGGATCCGCGGATGGCCCAGAGGGATCCACGCATGGCCCAGATGGATCCGCGGATGGCCCAGAGGGATCCGCGGATG
>CAUZBD010000249.1:0-4599 GCA_963577795.1 Planctomycetota bacterium
TTTTCTTTATAGATCATGGCGGCAAAGGGGAGTTCAAGATTCACGGTGATGCTCGACGCCTCGACCACGACGTCGCCCTTGATGGTGAATCCCAGACTTTTAAAACGAAACTCGGCACGGTCGGTCTGCCAGTCGAGCGCAAGGTCATGCCCCTGAAAGTCAGTGACCGTCTTTTTGATCGCCGAGGTGACTTTTTCGACAACCGCTTCGATCGGTTGGTCGTGCTCAATGGTAACGGTGACTTTGGGCATACAGGCTCCTTGGGTTCAAAACCGATTGTGGTTTGCTCGTCTATCGCTACGCAAGGGCGCTCAGGTGGCCATCAGCTGACGAGTGGCTCTTTTTCTGCCGATCTGCGAGAGGATGATTTTGCGAAGGCGGAGGCTATTCAGTGTGATTTCAACCAGTTCATCGTCGGCGATGTATTCCAACGCAGCTTCGAGAGAGAGGATGCGGGGAGGCTTGAGCAGAATATTGCGGTCGCTGCCAGCGGCACGGATATTGGTAAGCTTTTTTTCCTTGGTCGGGTTCACATCCATATCGCCGCTACGGCTGTTTTCGCCGACAATCATCCCTTCATAGACTTCATCTCCCGGGGCAACAAACATTTCAGCCCTCGCCTGCAAACCATCAAGGGCAAACCCCACGGCCTTGCCAGAGACCATCGAAACGAGCACCCCGGTGCCGCGTCCCGGTAGATCCACTTCAAGTGGCCGATAGCTCTCAAAGCGATGATGGATCACAGCGGTCCCCTTGGTCGCATTGAGCAGTCGCGTCCGTATGCCGATCAGACCCCGCGAGGGAATGATGAACGAAAGCAGCGTAAGGTCGCCACGGGTCGACATATCGGTGTTCTGACCGCGTCGATTGCCCACGATTTCCATGATCGGCCCTAAATATTCGTGGGGGACTTCAATCGAGAGCGTTTCAAACGGTTCCTGTTTGATTCCTCTCTGCTCCCGCAAAATAACCTGGGGCTTGCCAACCGACAGTTCATAGCCTTCCCGTCGCATGGTCTCGATCAAGACGGAGAGATGCAGAATGCCGCGTCCCGAGACGGCAAACGTATCGCTATTGGGAACTTGTTCCACGCGCAAGGCCACATTTTTTTCCAGTTCCCGAGTCAGTCGTGCCCGCAGGTGCCGCGTGGTGAGAAATTTTCCCTCGCGACCGGCAAGTGGCGAACTGTTGATTTGAAAGATCATGCGTAGTGTTGGCTCGTCGATCCGCAGCCGCGGCAGTGCCACAGGCTGTGCGAGATCGCAGAGCGTATCACCGATTTCGATCTTTTCCAGTCCGGTGACGGCCGCAATATCACCCGCTTGGGCTGAATCCGATTCGGTCCGTCCCAGTTTGTCGAAGACGAAAAGTTGGCTCACTTTTCCTTCCGCTTGCCCCTGATCCTGCATGATCACCAGCGATTGCCCGCTGGTGATGGTGCCTGCCTGAATGCGACCGATGGCGATCCGCCCGACGTACTCGGAATAGTCAATCTGCGAAATGAGCATCTGCAGCGGTCGGTCGACATCGACTTCCGGTCCCGGTACGTGCTCAAGCAACATTTGCAGAAGCGGTTGCATAGAATCGCCCGGCTGATCGGGATCGCTCGTCGCGTAGCCTTCCTTGGCACTGGTAAACACGTAGGGGAAATCGGCCACCTGTTCCTCGGCACCGAGGTCCAAAAACAATTCCAGCGTTTCAGCCACAACATCCTGGGAGCGCGCATCGGGCCGGTCGATTTTGTTGACCACCACAATCGGCTTCAAGCCACATTCGAGTGCTTTGCGGAGGACAAACCGGGTCTGTGGCATCGGCCCCTCGGCAGCATCCAAAAGCAAGAGCGCCCCGTCCGCCATGCGAAGCACCCGCTCCACTTCACCACCAAAATCCGCGTGCCCGGGCGTGTCGATGATATTGATTTTGACTCCCTGATGCTGGATCGCAATGTTCTTAGCCAAAATCGTAATGCCTCGCTCGCGCTCCAGATCGCCCGAATCCAAGATACGCTCTCCGGTGAGTTGGCTGGCACGAAATTGGCCACTCTGGCGGAGCAGGCAATCGACCAGGGTCGTTTTCCCGTGGTCGACGTGCGCGATAATAGCGACGTTGCGAAGATTATTTCTGCGGAGAGTCATGTGATGCAAACAGTTAAACGGTTGGAGGGAGGAGAAATGGATGGCCGCATCTTTTGTTGTCGAACGCGGATCGTTGCGATGTTATTGCGGACCAATCGCGTAGAGAGATTTGAGGGTTCGTAGGTAGAGTCGTCCGTCGGCAAAGACCGGGGAAGCGGTGATCGGTTCGCCTACATCGTTGCGGGCCACGACGGAAAAATCTTTGCCGGCACGCACGACAGTCACTACTCCATTACGGGCTGTCAGATAAATATTTCCATCGGCATAGACGGGCGAACTTCGATGCCGTTCGCGGGTGGTTCGCTCTTCGTAGACCAACTTTCCCGTCTCCGCATCCAGGGCCATGAGGTTACCATTTTCCCGGCAAAGATAAACCAGTCCATCGTGGATCACCGGGGAGGGGACATCGGGTGTGTTGCGGGGTAGCGTCCAGGCGACAAAATCTTCGGAGTCGGTGATATCTCCGCTACCGCCAGGCCGGATACCGACGACCTTCCCTTTTTTTGCCGTGGGCACCACAATCAATCCCGGTGCGCAGGCAGGCGAGGCCACAAACCGCAATGTTTTGTTGTAGGCTCCTTTGGGGTGCAGATTACCACATCGCCAGATCTCGCTCCCATCTTCCAAGCGATGGGCGATGCAGTAGTCGGCGCCGTGCGTCACCAAAAAACGCTGCTGGTCATCCTCGTACATTACCGGAGATGTGTACGAGTGTTTGCACTCGTCGATGGCATCGGTCTTTCGCTCTTGCTTCCAGATTTCTTTACCCGTGCGCTTATCGAGGGCCACGACCAGTCCGGTATGTGGGTCTTCATTCCAGGGACCGTGAATCATTTGTACGTACAATCTGTCGCGATCCAGTAGCGGTGTACTGGAGAGTCCGAATTGAATGTCGAACGCCCCATATTCTTTTTGCATGTTTTTTTTCCAGATCTCGTTTCCCTGCATGTCGTAGCAAGCCAAAAGACCGTTGGCCATAAAGGTGAATACATGTTCGCCATCGGTACTCGGTGATGGTGAGGCGTAGTTACCCTCATCACCGCGCACAGCCTCATTGCCACCGCCAACTCTGCGCGTCCAAAGAAGCTGGCCCGAGGTGTCCGCACAGAGAAGCAACAGGTCATCTTCGTTTTTACCGACACTTGTTAGAAAGATCCGATCACCGGCAACAACCGGTGTCGCTCCAGCAGGTCCGGGAAGCGGTAGCCTCCAGAGGACGTTCTTTTCTTGATTCCACTTGGTGGGAAGATTGGTTTCGCTTGTCTTTCCATCGCCCTTGGGACCTCTCCAGCCTGGCCAGATGGAGGTAGACTCTGCGGCGGAGGTGTCACAGAGGGTTGCCATCATCGACGCAAGGCATAGGAGAGCAAATAGTATGCGGAGGATGGTGGGCATGGGCGTCTCCAAGCGGTTGGATCACGGCGTGGCCGGGATAGGATGTGTCAGTTTCGGACAATTGGCAAAGCCGGTCAAGCAAGGTTTGGCCCAAGTGCGTTGTCTGCGTCCGACATGCGGACTACAATCGGCCCAAAGGCCCTCCCTAGCGGGGATACACAATAGGATGAAAATCACAACGCTCCCCCACCTTTACCGCAACGTAAACCGTTGGGGCGAGATTCTGACGATTCTCAGCAAATACGGTCTGGCCGACTGGCTCAGCTCGTTTGACCTGCAATTCGCCCATGGCTGGCTTAAGGATAGCCACGGGGAGATTCTCGCCACCCAATCCCGCCAGACACGGATCCGACTCGCTCTGACCGAACTCGGTCCCACCTTCATAAAACTGGGCCAGATTCTCAGCACGCGGCCCGATATTGTGGGCGTGCCGTTTGCCACCGAACTCGCCCATCTGCAGAGTGATGTGGATGCGACGCCTGGGGATGCAGTACGCAAAGTGGTCGAGTCTGAACTGGGAGAATCAGTCGACGAACTTTTTGACGCCTTCAATCCAACGCCGCTCGCATCCGCCTCGATCGGTCAGGTGCATGCAGCACGACTGAAAACAGGTGAAGATGTCGTCATCAAAGTCCAACACCCCAATATCGATCAGAAGGTTCGCGTCGATTTCGATATTCTTGCCGGCCTTGCGCAACTTGCTGAGGGCATTCCCGACTTTGTGAACTACCGGCCTCGTGCGACCGTTGCTGAATTTCAACGGACACTGGTCCGCGAACTCGATTTCGGTCGTGAAGAACGGCATATGCTCCAGTTCATTCAGAATTTTAAAGACAATGCAACGATCAAGATTCCGCGACCTTATCCGAAGTATTGTACGTCACGTGTGCTGACGATGGAGCGGATTGAGGGCACAAAGCTTTCGGATCGCGAAGCCATTTCAGCGGCTGGTCTCGATATGCAGGAGTTGGCCCGTCGCGGAGCAGAACTCTACCTGGAGATGATTTTTTCGCACGGCTTCTATCATGCCGACCCGCACCCGGGAAATATTCTGCTTCTTGAAGGCAAT
>CAUZBD010000250.1:0-4582 GCA_963577795.1 Planctomycetota bacterium
AAGAATGTCGGAATGCTCGAAAAGGAAACCAGCAAGCGTTTTGGCTCCGACAACAATCCGCTTCTCGTTTCCGTCCGTTCAGGAGCCGCGGTGAGCATGCCGGGGATGATGGACACTGTACTCAATCTGGGTCTGAACGACAAAGCGTGCGTTGGATTGGCCGCCTTATCAGGTAATCGTCGTTTTGCACTCGATGCGTATCGGCGACTGATCAATATGTTTGGAGACGTAGTGATGGGAGTGGATCACCATTACTTTGAAGCCGAATTCGATCGTATCAAGAAAAAATTTGGCGTTGTTGAAGATACCGAATTGGGTGAAGACGGCCTGTCGCAATTGGTCGATGCCTACAAGAAGGTTTACAAAAAGCAGACTCGCGAAGAGTTTCCACAAAACCCCTTCGTGCAACTCGAAAAATCAATTCGCGCCGTGTTTGATAGTTGGAATGCTCCCCGAGCGATCGCCTACCGTCAGGTTGAAGAAATTACCGGCCTCTTGGGTACGGCGGTGAACGTTCAGACAATGGTCTTCGGCAATATGGGCGATGATAGTGGAACGGGTGTTGCATTTACTCGTGATCCGTCCACCGGAAAAAATCAGTTTTATGGTGAATTTCTTATCAACGCTCAGGGGGAAGACGTTGTCGCCGGTATCCGAACACCGCAACCGGTTGCCGAGATGAAAAAGTGGATGCCACAAGTCCACAAACAACTCATGCAGATCAAGACCAAGCTGGAAAGACATTATCGGGATGTGCAGGATATAGAATTTACGATCGAAAGGAGCAAGCTCTTCATTTTGCAAACCCGTAATGGCAAGCGAACCGGTGCAGCTGCAGTCAAGATTGCCTGTGATTTGGTCAAAGAAAAATTAATTAACCAAAAGACGGCTCTACTGCGCGTACCAGCCGGTGACCTCAACCAACTGCTGCTTCCCTCTTTTGATCCGAAGGCCAACCGAGATGCACTCACCTGCGGACTACCCGCTTCACCGGGCGCAGCCGTCGGAAGGCTCGCCTTTACTGCGGAAGACGCAACGGAGCGTACAGCAGCCGGGGAAAATGTCCTGTTGGTCCGTAAAGAAACGAGTCCTGAGGATGTGAAAGGAATGCACGCGGCACGCGGCATTCTCACGAGTACCGGAGGAATGACGAGTCACGCAGCAGTGGTAGCACGTGGCTGGGGCAAACCGTGCGTCTGCGGTGCCGGCGATATTCAAATCGATCAAAAGAAACAACAAATCACCGTCTCGGGACGAAAATTTGGCCCGAAAGACACGATCTCGATTGATGGTTCCACTGGAGACGTGATGTCCGGTTCGGTGGCGACACAAGCACCTTCACTCAGTAGCGATTTTACGACGTTGATGAAGTGGTCCGATAAATATCGAAAGCTCGGTGTTAGAACGAATGCGGATACACCGGGCGATGCCAAACGAGCACGTCAGTTTGGCGCCGAGGGAATCGGTCTCTGTCGCACAGAGCATATGTTTTTCGAGGGAGACCGCATTCTGGCAATGCGTGAAATGATTCTTGCCGAAGACGAAACGGCCCGTCGCAAAGCACTCAAAAAACTACTGCCTTTCCAACGGAGGGATTTCATAGGCATTTTTACCGCAATGAAGGGCTATCCGGTTACGGTCCGCTTGCTCGATCCGCCCCTCCATGAATTTCTACCGCACGATACCAAAAGCCAAACCGAATTGGCAAAACGACTCGGCATCAAAGCGGCAGAGATTAAAATGCGTGTCGAACAGCTGCACGAAATGAATCCCATGCTAGGACACCGCGGATGTCGTCTGGCAGTGACCTACCCGGAGATTCTAGAGATGCAGGTCACCGCGATTACTGAGGCAATGATTGCCTGCAAGAAGAAAAAAATGGATATCCGTCCTGAAATTATGATTCCGCTTGTAGGTGCCGCAGCGGAGCTAGAAATTCTGCGAAAATTGACGTCTGAAACAATCGATAAAGTCAAAGCGGCAAAAAAATATTCGGGAAAACTCGATATTCCCATCGGCACAATGATTGAAATTCCGCGGGCCGCATTGACTGCCGACCTGGTGGCCGAACATGCTGATTTTTTCAGCTTCGGTACCAACGACCTGACGCAAATGACCTTCGGTTACAGTCGCGACGATGTGAATACATTTCTTCCCGATTATCTCAAGCAAGAAATCCTGGAACGAGATCCATTCCAGTCGCTCGATACGTCTGGAGTGGGGCAGCTGGTGGAAATGGGCGTTACGAAAGGCCGCAAGAGGCGGAGTGGTCTCAAGTGTGGAATTTGCGGCGAGCATGGCGGCGATCCCTCGAGTATTGTCTTCTGCCATGCAGCAATGCTCGATTATGTGAGTTGCTCGCCGTTCCGTGTGCCGATTGCCCGCCTTGCTGCGGCACAGGCCGCTATCGAGGCATCCTAAAGCCCAGTTCCAGTTCCCGTATGCTCCTCGGAAGGTCCGGATACGCGCATCTATTTCCCGATGCAGAAACGCGAAAAAATCCGATCAAGCATATCTTCTGTGTAGACGGCGCCGACCATCTGACCGAGGAAATCAATTGCGGTCCGGAGCTCTGCCGCGACCAATTCGTGATGCGGCCCGGGATCCAAAATGTTCAATGCCTGATCGAGAGACTCAACCACCGATTGCAGACTCTCCTGGCAACGGACTGCGGTACCTGCGACCGCCATGTTGCCAGCAGCAGAACCGTCGGAAAATCGTGCCCCAAGCATTTCGCGGAGCATATCCAGTCCCATCCCCGTGAGACTGCTCGTACAGACATCCGTATATTTTAGCCAAGTGGGTTTTTCTGCATTCTTATCGATTCGATCGCATTTGGTCAGTACCACCAGCCCGCCTGACTGCCGAAAGGATTTGACAATATTGATCGCCTCGCAGCTGAGATGCTGTGTCACATCAAGACAAAGAATCGTAAGACTTGCCATCTCCCGTTGGGTGGTCGTGGTTGCGCGTGCCTCTGAGTCAATTTCACGAGTTGTCCGTTCATTCGCTTGGTTTATGATTTCACCGCTGGTAAAATCGATGCCTGCCGTGTCGATTAATTCGCATTGAAGCCCCTCCAATGCAAGCGGAGCGGAAAGATAATCTCGAGTCGTGCCGGGCTGGGGTGACTCCAATGCCTGCGCACCGGTAAGGCGGTTAAAGAGACTACTCTTCCCTGCATTGGGATATCCAAGGAGCACAACGCGACCAGTCAGCGGTACGCTTTGGCGACATCGGATATCTGCAAGCAAACCTTTCGCCTCCTCGCGATTTTTTTCCAATCGCCGACACAGTTCACGGTCATCGAGAAATAAAATATCTTCGTCTGCAAAGTCGAGCCCTGCTTCAACCTCCGCTAAAATATCGAGCAATGCATTACGAAGTGCATTGAGTGGTTCGCTCAGTCCACCTGCCAATTGCTTGAGTGCAATATCAAATTCGCGATCAGACTTAGCTTGAATGACACCCAGCACGGCCTCCGCTTGTGTCAAATCGATCCTTCCGCCTAAAAACGCGCGGAGCGTAAATTCGCCTCCCTGTGCCAACCGCGCCCCATGCTGGCAACTCTGTTCGAGCAGTGCCGCCATGATCGGATCCGAGCCGAGACAGTGTATTTCGGCGAGCGGTGTTCGCGTAAAACTCCGCCTATCGGGCCAGTAGTAAAGATCGCAAGGGATACATCTGCCACTCTCATCGAGTTTGGCCCAACCCGACATGCGTGTCGGGCGATGCACCGCCGAAAGCGTCGCTGCGGTCAAAGATTGGCCAGCATCCCATGCTGTTTCGGAGGGTGTTATGCCGCCTTCTGGCCGCCAAAATCCAATCAAACAATCGCGCACCTTTTGGCCAGACAGGCGGAGCACCGCCCGCGCTGCGGGGCCAGGCGGCGTTGCCGTGGCCACAATCGTATCGTCTGTGGAATAAGCATTAAGACCGAGCATCGTTTTTAGTTTTCCAGAGAAAAAGGTAAGCCCTGAGAAAAACTATCTCTTCGCCCTTCCGCATCAAAGATTGCGCTCAAGAACAAGGAGCCTGCGATCACTTTTTGCGACGCTTTTTTTTTCGGCCTTTTCCTGAATTCGACTTCGAATGACCACTCTCGGACACCGTGCGGTTTGCGCTCTCGGAGGTAGCAGCAGCAGCTAAAGCAGGTGCCGCTTGCTTGATTTTAGGAAGAAATTTACGCTCACCGATTCCCCACAGACTCGAAACGATAAAGTAGAGACAAAGTCCGCTGGGCACTTTGAAAAACATAAAGCCCATGAAAACCATCATGTACTTCATCATTTTTTGTTGCATTGCCGACTGATCGTCCGTGGGCGGTGGCATAAACAACTTCTGCTGCAATATAAATAGAAAGACCGTTATCAAGGGAAGAATATTGAGATAAGGACCGAGCCATCCTGTAGCAGCAGTGAGAAAAGGAACCGGAACAAGGTGGTCCCATTTCAGGAGCATGTCTGGCGCAGCCAGATTGTCCGCCCAGGGAAAAGACTTGCTCACGAGCGGTGCTTGACGCAGCGCCACATCGGTCATCAGCGCGCGATAGAGACCAATAAAAATGGGCATCTGAATAAAG
>CAUZBD010000251.1:0-4574 GCA_963577795.1 Planctomycetota bacterium
TGCTCCGGCCCGGTCGCTTTGACCGGCATGTGTTGGTCGACCGTCCTGACGTACGGGGTCGTGAAGCAACCCTGAAGGTCCATGTTAAAAATGTAAAATTGGCCGATGGGGTGGATCTTGCGAAAGTGGCTGCCATCACCTCGGGATTTTGTGGAGCCGATCTTGCCAATCTGGTAAACGAGGCCGCGTTGCTCGCAGCTCGTGCCGATCTTTCAGCAGTAACGATGGAACAGTTCGATGAAGGGGTTGAGCGGGTTACGGCAGGGTTAGAAAAACGACAGCGGATCATTCACGAAGACGAAAAAAAAAGGATTGCATATCACGAATCTGGACATGCCTTGGTGGCCGACAGCCTGCCAAATACGGATCCAGTGTATAAAATCTCCATCATCCCGCGTGGTCTTGCAGCACTTGGCTATACGATGCAGCGTCCCGAGGAAGACCGTTATCTCGTCACGCGGAGTGAATTGGAAGCGCGGATCCAGGTTTTGCTTGCAGGAACGGTGGCCGAGGAATTAGTTTTTGAAGACATTTCATCGGGGGCCCAAAATGATTTAGAGCGGGCAACTGAAATTGCGCGCAGTATGGTCATGCAATTTGGGATGAGTCGCTTGGGTCGTGTGAACTATAAGGAATCCGGACGGAGTCCATTTATTGGTACGAGTGACGGGATGGCGACGGCAAGTCACAGCGAACAAACGGCACATGAGATCGATCAGGAGGTCAAGCAGATCATCGAAGATGGTCTTTCCAAGGTGCGCCACATCCTTAGTGCCCGTCGAGAGACGCTCGTTGCTCTTTCCCAGCGATTGATAGAATGCGAAGTGATGGATGCTGATGAGCTGCGTGAGATTGTCGATCAGAATTCAGTGAGCCCTCAAATTGTTCCGGGTACAGAGAGCGACGACTTTAAGAAATCGCCGCACACCGAAGGTGATGACGAGTCGACAGACTCTATTCCGCAAACAGGGGACGGATCGACACAAGCCGGCGGTTAGAATTCAGTGATTGCCCTCCAGATTTGTCGAGGCATTTCTGTATGCGTCTATTGACTTATAATATCCACAAAGGAATCGGTGGACGCGATCGGCTCTATCGATTGCCGCGAATCATCGAAGTCATTGAAAATGAAAATCCTGACCTCTTGTGTCTCCAAGAGGTGGACCGTGGAGTACCCCGCTCGCGATTGCACGATCAACCCAGACTTCTAGCCGAGCATTTTTTTTCGACAGGCTGTACTTTTCAGCTGAATGTTCGGCTGAAAAAAGGGGGGTACGGCAATCTGCTTCTCGCGCGATGGCCTTTTGCCGAGCGACATAGTATCTCTCTGGGGCTACCCGGAAAAAAAGCGCGGGGTGCACAGCTTGCGATTACTGATTCGCCAGAAGGATCTTTTCGATTTATCAATTTACATTTGGGTCTTGGAGAACAGGAGAGACATCAGCAGATACAGCACCTGCTCTCTCATCATCTTTTTCGTCGCAGCGCAGCATTGCCTACGATTATTGCGGGAGACACAAACGATTGGAGAAACACATTAGCCGAAAGCAGCCTTGCTGAAAATGGATTTCGGCACTGCACGCATCCGATCCCCCGCTACCGGACATTTCCTGCTTATTTACCCGTCGGTTCGCTGGACAAAGTGTTTAGTAATTCCGGTATTCGCGTTTCTAATCTGCGAGTTGTGCGTAGCAAAGTAGCGAAAGCAGCATCCGATCACCTGCCCTTGGTGGTGGATTTCCATTGCGACTAAGCGGTGGCCAGAACCGACTCGTTTTTGCGCGAGAAACGCGCCGATTACACGCCGTAGGTTATCCGCAAAGCGTGCTCAATCGTACCCGTGAGGTCTACACGGCTGACGGGCTTACGGAGTACTTCAAATGCTTGTGCTCTCCGAGCCTCTGCTTCCATCCGTTCGTCCATCTCAGCGGAAAGAAGGATGCACGGCAAAAGTGCCTTAAACCGTTTGAGTCGCCTGAGCGTCTCCAGACCATTCTGTCGAGGCATATGCATGTCGAGCAACACGACGTGGACTTGTTCCTGTTGGACAATCTTCAAAGCTTCCAACCCATCGTCCGCCTCTAAGGTCCGATAGCCACTTGGTCGCAGCACCTCAAGAACCGTTTCACGGAATTGGTGATCGTTATCTGTGATCAGGATGGCAGGAGCTTCGGCAAGCATGATCGGAGGTCATTTGGGAGAAAAAAAGAATGCAGTCAATTGTTCCAATGAACAAGAAACACCGTATGAAAAAGTAGAGGTATGCAATTGGGATACCAAATAAAAATGTTTGCGCGCTACTTACGGAAAAAGTTCTAAAGGTCCATCTATCAGGATATTAGATTCGCATCGATCGCACAGGTTCCGCCAGGGAAGGAAACTCTCTTTGACGAGGATGACAGTCGAGTTCCACATTCCCTGCCTAAATGGCAGGGCTTACGATTCAGCCGGTTCCTTCACAAATTCGTGGATGCTGCCATCCTTCGCCTCTTCGATGACTTCGCTCCAAATGACATTCCGATCGGCGTCGAGCAACTCGACAACAGCGCCATTGAGGCGGTCTCCGCAGCAGTCGGAACGATTCCAGATTTTAATTCTTCCGACCATCACTGGTTGGCCTAAATCAAGTTGCCACCAAGGATAGTTTTCAACTTTTGTGTGGGTCACGCTGTTTTCGCTGAATGCCTGTTCGCTGTTTCCATCGACTGCGCGACCAGCCCCACCTCCATATTCCTCGGAAGACTGACTTGCTTTACCCTCAGCATGCAGTTTCTTCCCGGAGTCTTTCTCGATGACCGCAACTTCCGCCAGCGCAAGAATTTTATTCTCACCGACGTGTCGTACACGTACAAACTGCCCTTCGCCCAGCGTTTCTTTAGGTGCCGCTTCGTCCCCTTCTTGCGGTTCCTCAATAGGTTCGATTTTGACCGGTTGCAACTCGGCTCCCAGATTAACCACCAGACCGGGGATTGCCTGCTTCAACCGCTGAGCCCCCTCTTCGGTAGCGGCCGATTTCCAGAGATAGAGTTGTTCGAGATTCTTTAATTCCGTTAATTTTTCTAAGCCGGCATCCGTCACCTTTGTCCCATAGAGGTTAAGGTATTTTAGATTAGAGAGGCCTGAGAGATGTGCCAGTCCCTCATCGGTAACGGCGGTCCGCTCGAGATGTAATTTTTTTAGGTTTTTTAGATTGGCTAAATGTTTTAGCCCAGCATCGGTTATTTTTGTGTCTTTCAGATTGAGCCAGATGACTTCTTCGACTTGAGCAACATCTGCCAGCTTGTCGTCGGTCAAGTCTTTGCCGGACAAATGAAAGTCAATCTCTTTGGAGTCATCGTTTGCCGCAACTGACCGGACTGTACCCCCATTGTTTTTAATATTTTCAATGGCGGTCTGCTCGTTGCCCACAGCAACGTGAGGCAATCCTCCTGCTACCAGTGTCAAAAAACTTACGGCGAAAAATATGCTGCGATTCATAGTTCCCTTCCTCATTTATCTTCTGCATACAAAGACGGTGACTGTTGGCCAAAGAACGCCCTCGCTTGATTGAGCGATTTCGCCTCTGATTGTACGCCTGCCGAGCCTAAGGCTCTAGTCATAAAACTTATTCCCTGTTTCAGCCAAGTGCACTAAACGGGGCGTCGGTTGGTAGCGAGCACCGAGTCCTTGGTATCGTTCGAGTTTTTTCAGAAGCGACCCGGCCCCAAGCGTATCTGCCCAGAACAGAAGTCCTCCCCGAAACGGTGGAAATCCAATGCCCAAAATAAGTCCTAAATCGACATCACGCGCATTTTCCACAATTTTCTCATCGAGTACACGCGTTGCCTCGAGCAGCATCGGCAATAGCAGGCGATCCTGGATTTCATCCGCTTCCAGGTCGCGATCCTCTTTTTTGTGTTTAGCAATGAACGGATTTAAGGCAGCATCCGTTTCAGCCCGTCGTTTTTTGTTCTGATAATGATAAAATCCCTGGCCCGTCTTCTGGCCCAAACGCCCAGCCGCGACAAGCTCTTCCACAAGGGGTGATTTCAACACGCGGTCCGGATAGGCAGCGACCATCGTTTTTCCGGCGTAGGCAGCCACGTCCAAACCCACCACATCGTAGAGTTGGAGGGGTCCCATTGGCATGCCGAACCGGGTGGCAACGCGGTCAACGGTTCGAGGTTCGACCCCTTCCAGCAATAGTTCAACCGCTTCGCTCATGTAGGGCAGTAATAAGCGATTGACGAGAAATCCTGGTCCACTACGAACGAGGATGGGAGATTTTTTTATTTTTTTCGCGTAACCGAAAGCAGTTGCAATGGCTTCGTCGCTCGTTTTTGTGCCCCGAATAATTTCAATAAGCGGCATCTTTCGGACGGGATTAAAAAAGTGAATGCCAAGAAAGCGTTCGGGATGCGATAACGAGGATGCAAGCTCGTCGATCGGAATCGTGGACGTGTTGGTAGCTAACACGGCATTTGGCGAAACGACTTTTTCCAGATCCGAAAAAATTATTTTCTTGACTTCGGCACGTTCGACTGCCGCTTCGATGACAAGATCGCAATGCTCCATTTCACTTGTCTGTAGCGCGG
>CAUZBD010000252.1:0-4562 GCA_963577795.1 Planctomycetota bacterium
CCGCCATCGAACATCGTGGCTTTGCCCTCGCGAAGAGGTTTGGCCGAACCGGCATGGTTGCCGTAGCTGAGCCAGGGGCCGTTGTCGCTTGTGAAGATCACCAGGGTCTCTTTTTCGATCCCGCACGTGCGGAGGGTGTCTAAAATCTGTCCTACCGACCAATCGATCTCCATCATCACATCGCCGAAGAGCCCCTGCTTACTTTTTCCTTTGAACTTATCCGAGACAAACAGCGGTACGTGGACCATCGTTTGCGGCACATAGAGAAAAAAGGGCCGGTCTTTATTGCGCTTGATGAAATCGACGGCGTGCTCGGTGTACCAGGTGGTGAGCATCGCCTGATCTTCTCCCGTGACTTTCGGGTCGATCACTTCGTTGCCTTCGATTAGCGGCAGGTCGGGGTAGCCGCTTTTGCGGCGGGCTGCATCGGCAGGCAGGTCTGCGTAGTCCGGATGCAGCGGCCACATGTCGTTCGAATAGGGCAGCCCGAAATATTCATCAAACCCATGCTGCAGGGGCAGGAACGGTTTGCGGTGTCCGAGATGCCACTTGCCAAAACAGGCAGTGGCGTAACCTTTTTGTTTGCAGATTTCGGCGAGCGTTTCTTCTTCGTCGGCCAATCCATGCCCGGCTCGAGGACCAAGGGCACCGTTGATCCCGACCCGCTGGTTGTAACAGCCCGTGAGCAGCCCGGCCCGTGAGGAGGAACAAACCGCCTGGGTCACATAAAAATCGGTAAAGCGGCGGCCTTCGCTTGCCATCTGGTCCAAGTGGGGCGTCTCATAGCCCTCTGCGCCAAAGGGTCCAATGTCGGCATAGCCCATATCGTCCATAAAAAGGATCACTATATTGGGTGCGCGATTGATGCTCCCCGCTTCTGTCGCAAACGCCTTATTCTGAAGGGCTGAAAAATACAGTCCCTGGAGCATCACGGAGAGCCAGAAGAGGGAGACGGCAAATCGTAGGTGACGCATGCTTGATCCTTCGGCAAAAACAATCGGGGAATCGATTTGCACAGTCTAACCACCGATGCCTAAGCTTGCCAGCGCGCCGCGGCATTTCGCAAGGAAAGGTGTCGCGTTGAATCCAGTCTTGTTTGTGTCTAGAGCAGGAAACTTTTTTGTTGTCTGAATGTGGAGGGGAAATGACATCCGCGTCAAACATTGTAATGCGTCTCGCCGCGCGGCATGATTTAAAAGAAATTGTTCAACTTCTTTTGGACGATACGCTTGCGGGAGTTCATGAATTGCCCGGGGACTCCGCCGCAGGGGGGCTATCGGAATCCTATCTTCGTGCTTGGCGTCAGATCGAAGCGTCTGATGAAAATGAGATTCTTGTTGCGATAGACCCACCGCAAGTGATCGCCGTACTCCAACTGACCTTTATTCCCTCACTCACGCTCCGGGGAAGTCGGCTAGCTCAGATTGAGGGCGTCCGTGTGGCCTCCCCTTACCGGGGTCATGGCGTGGGAACGCGGTTGGTGGAGTGGGCGCTTGAATTGGCCAAGGCCAAAAACTGTCGGTTGGTGCAACTGACCATGGACAGTCGGCGAAATCGTGCCCGAGCGTTTTATGAGCGACTCGGTTTTGTGGCGACCCACGAGGGTTTTAAAATGAAACTTGATCCCTAGGATAGGAGAGTAGCAAGCAGCGGGCGAAAGGCTGGTTGAGTCCAATTTTCCAAAATCTAGTCGAATATACATTTCAAGATAGAGGAGAAACTCATCATGGGAATGATCAAAGAATTCAAAGAATTTGCGATGCGTGGGAATGTGGTCGATATGGCGGTCGGTATTGTGATCGGTGCCTCGTTTGGAAAAATTGTAACCTCGCTGGTCAACGATATGATCATGCCTCCCATCGGGATGTTGCTCGATAACATCAATTTTTCCTCTCTGGCATGGATTCTTCAAGAAAAGACAGCCGCTACCAAAGCCGTTTCCATTCAATACGGACTCTTCATCAATAATATTCTCGATTTCCTGATCGTTGCTTTCTGTATCTTCCTGGTGGTGAAGGCAATGAACGCGATAAAGCGGAGAGAGGATGCTGCGTCCGAGGCACCGACTCAGAAAGAATGTCCGCAATGCTGCAGTGAAATTGCCATCAAGGCGACCCGCTGTCCGAACTGCACCTCAGAATTGGCCAGGTCTTAAAAAGAGTCAATTACCCAAAATGTGCACGCTTTTAGCCCAGTCCATCCGCTTGGCAAAGGGCTAATAATTTGTTTTTTTCAACCTGGGCGAAACCATTCGAGAGGAAGGGGGTTTTAAACCTGGGACGTGGAAAGCCTGCTTCTGCACCCTTTTGGGCGTGGGAGTTTTAATTCAGGGGACGGCGCATTTTTAGGAGGATAGATTTATGAAGTGGGCATGTGTAGCGGCGTGTACAGTGGCATACGGCCTGGTGGGAATGGGTTGGGCAGAGGATACCCAATCAGGAAGGGACGGGGAATCGAAACGAGCATGGTTGCTTGAAAAGTTTGACGCGAATGGCGATGGCAAACTCGATGGCAAGGAACGGCACGCAGCCCGCAAAGCCAAAATATTAAAAAAATTCGATGCCGATGGTGATGGGTCGCTCAATGAAACCGAGCGGAATGCGGCCCATGATGCCCGGAGAGAACACAAGCAGAAAAATAGTGGCAAGCAGGGTGACCGGAAAAAAATACTCGAAAAATTTGACGCCGATGGAGACGGTTCTTTGAGTCAAGCCGAACGCAACGCAGCGCGAAATGCCCATCAAGATCGGCAAGAAGATCGTCGCGATCGGGCTGAGGATGTCCGCGATCGCCGCGAAGATGTCCGCGACCGGGCTGAAGATGTTCGCGATCGTCGCGAGGATCGAATCGATGCTCAGCACGATGGCGGCAAGTGGGACAAAATAGAGGATCGCCGCGATCGGCAGGAAGATGTCCGCGATCGGCAGGAAGATCGTCGCGATCGTGGCGAAGATGTTCGCGACCGACGCGAAGATCAGTTCGACCGGAATAATAATGGTCCGCAGGGTCAGCGCGGTCCGAATCGCAACGCCGACCAGCAAGGTCAACGCGGTCCGAATCGCAACGCAGGACAGCAGGGCCAACGTGGTCCGAATCGCAACGCCGACCAGCAAGGTCAACGCGGTCCGAATCGCAACGCAGGACAGCAGGGTCAACGTGGTCCGAATCGCAGGGGACCTTCGTCAGGAGGAAATCGTGGTGGTGGCTCGCGTAGCGGTGGCAAAAGCGGTGGCAAAAGCGGTGGCAAAAGCGGTGGCAAAGGCGGTGGACCACGCCGCTAACGGCAGCCTTCGACTAGCCGCAGCACGATCTTAAAAAACCGGCGATCCGCACTCCGCGGTATCGCCGGTTTTTTAAAAGGCCATTGCTCGCCGAGTGTTATTCTGCGTAGCTTGCCAGATGCAGGTGCCGGGGGGCGATCTGCATGATTTTGAGTGTTCGACCCCCACCCTCCCCACAGTGTGCCCAGGCCACAGAGCCTCCAGAGAGCGTCTTAAAATCGCTCCGCGGAGCAGCGCTGACCGGGAGATTTTCTGCAAGACCTTGTCTTTTGCCTTGCTGATTATAGACGGCAAACTTCCGCTGCTCCGTGGCTGAATCAACCCAGGAGATCAGTAACCGATCTTTGCCGTAGCGGGCAATTTTCACATTGATTTGATCGCTGTCGGCATCTTCCAGATACCGATGGACTCGCTGTGTGTGTGGTGCTTCTTTGGTAAAGTCAGCGAGGGCCACACTCCAGTGTTTGCGGCCTCCTTCCTTACTTGCAAAGGCCATAAACATGCGGTCACCGACGGCGACGACGCCACCGATCCGACCGCCGGTTCCACCACTAGAATTTCCCCAGGTGTAGGAAATACGCTTGGCGGTGTGATTGAAGTAAAAACCAGTTCCGGGATATGCATCGGAGAGGGCGACGGGAAAAAACCGGTCGTCCGAAGGAATCAACCGCATGTCGATGCTGTGGCTGACCCCCCAATTCCAACCGCCTTCAAGAATTTCGCCTTCTGGACTGACAAAGCGGAGACCGTCTCCCTCGTGTCCCCCTCCATGTAGGGCAAAATATGCCCCGTACGTTTGGCCGTTCCAGGCCAAACTTCCCCAGTGAATTTCCCGACTCGAGTTACTGATGAGTCGCTTTTGAAAAATCGTTTCTTGGTTGCAAATCCGTGTCAGATGCATGCCTCCCTCCTGCAGGGTAAGCACTGCAAAACCGTCGTCGTGGGCAACCAAATCCCTTAAAATCGCTCCCTCGAGTAGCATGTCGACGCTGCAGCGACGCATGTGTCGGTCCAAGGGGGTAATATGAACCGTACCTTCCGTGTCGGTCCAGCCTATTTTAGCGCCGCCATCCGGTTGCGGTGCATAGATCACAGGTCGTAGTTCTTTTCCATCCCAGAAACTGGACGGATTATCCCGACCCTCTCCCGGATCGATATCGGCCGTTACGTTGACCGAAAAGATTTGTAATCGTTTGGCAAGCCGCCCGCGGTCAGCAAACGGTTCCGCTGTTGAGGAAGCATCGAGGGAGGTTTTTTGTGTGTCGACGGGAGGTTGAGGAA
>CAUZBD010000253.1:0-4551 GCA_963577795.1 Planctomycetota bacterium
GGCCGCACGCTTTTTTGAATTGACTCGTAGATATAAATGGGATGCGTTTTTTCGTGTGAGTGCAGATAGTCCGTTACTCGACTATCGATTGTTAGACCAAATTGCAGAACAGTATGTTCGCGACCCAGTTGACTTAATCACAAATGTATTTCCGAGGACTTTTCCAAGAGGACAATCCGTAGAACTTTTGCATTCGAAAACATTTGTCGAAGCCTATCCCATGATGCAAGATCAAGAAGATTTGGAACACGTGACGCGTTTTTTTTATAGGAATGCTAAAAACTACAACGTTAAAAATATACATGCACCAAAAGACATGGGTCATGTCCATATGGCAGTCGATGAAGATGATGATTTACAAGTTGCAAAAAAAGTGTTGACTAAAATGCGACGGTTTCATTGGTCATATACCCTGCCGCAAAAAGTGGCTTTGTGGACAGAAGAAAAAAGGTGGTTAGGGAGAAAGGCAGCATGAGGGCAGTTCGGGCAGGCGTTATTGGTTTGGGGATCGGTGAGCAACATGCTTACGGATACTCGCATGCGCCTGGATGCCGACTTGTGGGTCTTTGTGATTATTCGAGCCAAAAATTATCCCAAGTCAGTTCTCATTACCAATCTGTAAATTCGACAACACGATGGCGAGAACTTATTAACGATAGTCGTATTGATGTAGTCTCCATAGCATCATGCGACGACGACCACGCAGAACAGACGATAGCGGCTTTGAAAGCAGGTAAATCTGTTTTTGTTGAAAAGCCGTTGTGCCGTTCGATGGAAGAACTCGTTGAGATAAAAAAGCTTTTGAAAGCAGATCCTACACTCCATTTAGCATCTAATCTTGTTCTTCGTGCAGCAGCAATATATCAATGGTTGAGAGCAGCCGTTCGGCGGGGAGATTTTGGTGAGATTTATGCCATCGATGGTGATTATTTGTATGGACGGATCCATAAAATTACGGAAGGATGGCGTAAAGATGTCAATAAATATTCTGTGATGCAAGGTGGTGGCGTGCATTTGATTGATTTAATGCTTTGGTTGACTGAACAGTTACCGATGAATGTTTACTCGGGAGGAAATCGAATTTGTACGCGTGACTCAGTATTTCGAGAAAATGATTTTGTAGCGTCTACTTTTTCATTTGCATCAGGAATGGTGGGACGAATCACAGCGAATTTTGGTTGTGTTCATCGGCATCAGCATGTATTGCGTGTCTTTGGTACGAAAGCAACATTTATTCTTGATGACTGTGGTCCCCGCGTTCATCATTCTCGCGATCCGGAAGGAAAAGTAGAATATTTAGATCAAGCAACATTGCCCTCTGCAAAATGGGATTTGATCCCGCCTTTTGTGCAGGAAATAAGTTCGGGTAATCGTCGAGAACAAACCAGCCAACATGAATTTGATCTCATGTCGGTATGTCTCGCTGCGGATAGATCATTAGTTGAAAAAGATATTGTGGAGATTGCATACTTATGAGTCAGGTGACTTGCACACGATCCATTCCGTTTGGCCGCCCCTGGATCTCAGAGGCAGATCGAAAAGCAGTTCTTAAGGTTCTGGAAGGCCATATCCTCACACATGGCCCCGAGTGTACCCAGTTTGAGAATGAATTTGCCGCATTCATGGGTAGCGGCGCACATTGCGTGACTGTTTCATCGGGGATGGCTGCCTTGCATCTTGCCTATGTGCATTTCGGTATCGGCCCAGGCGACGAAGTTATCGTGCCTGCGATGACACATGTGGCGACTGCCCATGCGGTCGAATGGGTAGGTGCTAAACCAGTATTTGTGGACTGTGATGCAACAACGGGAAATCTTACGGCAGAGGCTATTTCCCAAGTAATTGGGCCCAAGACGCGTGCAATCTCGGTGGTCCATTTTCAGGGTATACCGTGCGCCATGCCAGAAATTGCGAAACTCGCGGAGTCGCACAACTTAAGGCTCATTGAAGATTGTGCGCTGGCTGTCGGTGGTCGACATAGTGATAAGCATGTGGGACTCTTTGGCGACGCCGCCTGTTTTTCCTTTTATCCGGTAAAACATCTCACGGCAGGGGAGGGCGGGATGTTTGCCACGCGACACGCGGATGTGGCAACAGCCGTCGCCCGATTGCGGGCCTTTGGCGTAGACCGACGACACGACGAAAGAAAAGTGCCCGGGATGTACGATGTTACACAGCTTGGGCTGAATTATAGAATGAGCGAGTTACAAGCTGCTTTGGGTCGATCGCAGCTCAACCGAGTCGATGAGATACTCAAGCTTCGTAAAGATAATTTTAAGAATCTTTGCGGGGGTCTCCAGAGTTTGCCAAACATAAGAGTTTTAGAAAGCAATGATCCATCCGTAAATAACGCCTGCTATGCGTTGACGATGGTTCTTTCAGGAGCGAACTGCGATCAGCGTAACGATTTCATATTCCGACTCAAGGCGGCAGGCATTGGAACAAGTGTTTACTATCCTCAGCCAGTACCGAGGATGACATACTACGCTGACCGCTATGGCTATGATTCGACAAGCTTTCCTAATGCAGTTGCCATTGCAGATAACTCAATCGCTTTGCCCGTCGGACCGCATGTAACACCAGAAGATGTTGATGCAATCATCCACCACGTTCATGAAGTATATAGGGAATTAGATTTATGAAGGATCAAATGACCAAACCATCGCTTCGCATCTTCGATCAGCACGCAGGCGACTTGCGCGGAAAACGCATTTGTTTAATCGGAGGTGCTGGATTTATCGGACACAACATGGCACTCCAGCTTGTTGCACGCGGAGCTGATGTCCAAGTGATAGATGGGTTGCAAGTGAATCATTTGGTTCACATTGCCTCGAGTCCCCAGTTGGAACACCAGTCGATGTATCTCAAATTTCTTCATGAACGTTTGGCGTTACTCGAAGAGTCTGGCGTTGCACTAAAAGTTGTGGATGCACGCGATTATTTAAAACTTGGGACAGCAATTAGCGAATTTAAGCCACAGGTGATTATTCAACTTGCGGCAATTGCACATGCCAATCGATCCAATAAGGATCCCTATAGCACATTCGACCATAGTCTTCGCACACTCGAAAATGCATTAGATTGTGCACGCAGCAGCGCCGAACACTTCATTTATTTTTCATCTAGTATGGTTTATGGGAATTTTCAGTCGGCAACGATCGATGAAAACCATCCACTCAATCCAATCGGAATCTATGGAGCACTGAAGTTGGGTGGTGAAAAGATGGTCATTGCCTATCAGCAGGTATTTGATCTTCCCTATACGATTATTCGTCCTGCGGCTCTGTATGGTCCGCGTTGTGTAAGTCGTCGGGTGGGGCAAATATTTATAGAAAATGCTTTTTCCGGGAAGCCCCTACGGGTCGAAGGCGATGGTCTTGAATCCATTGATTTCACGTTCATTGAGGATTTAGTCGATGGAATCTGTCGAGTTATCGTCAGTCCTAAATCGCGAAATCAAATCTTTAATTTGACACATGGTGATGCGCGAACCATTAAGGACTTAGCAGACATTGTCTGCGATCAAATACCGGGGACAAGTGTTGAGTATACGAAACGAGATGACCTTCGACCCTTCCGGGGATCGATGAATGTCGATAAAGCACGGGAGTTGATCGGTTATGCTCCTCAGAATGCTGTCGAAATCGGGATGCCAAAATACATCGATTGGTATCGCAGTATTGGCTTTGCGGCGTCTAAGCAGGATCGAGATGCTTCCAATGCACTTGCTAGAAAGACGGCTTAAATCCTGAGGAAGAAGTGCAAATTATAGAGAGCAGTCAGGTCCTGGCAATCAACCAGGATCGATGGTTGACGGAGGTGCTTGGATACCCCGTTTTTACGATTGGCAAAACGGTCCATCCCATGGAAGTAGATTCGCTGAGGGAGGTGTTCGCAGCTTACGCAAAATCGATTAAACGTGCCTTATATTATACGAAGGTGGACACCGATCAAAATATCATTCTCAATGACTTTCAAGCTGTTGGCATGCAGGTAGTTGACGTTAATGTCACCTTGGAACAATCGGCTCACGAGCCTTATCCTAAACTAAAAGTGACTGAGACTCAGGATGGCCGAATCAGTATAGTCAGCGCACGAGACGTGCCGTGCGACGCGCTTCTTAAAATTGCTAAAAATAGTTTTAAGCACTCTCGATTCCATAGCGATCCGTTAATTGATAATCAGTTAGCCGATCAAACGAGGGAAGCTTGGCTTAAAAGTTATCTTGATGGCGTTCGTGGTGACCAATTATTTGCGGCCGTCAAAAATGGAAGTGTGGCAGGTTTTCTAGCAGCCACTTTTGATCCTGATCAACGCGTGGCGGTGATTGATCTGATGGCAGTAGGTTCAGAATTTCGTGGAACGGGGGTTGGCCATCAGTTAGTGATCACGTTCATGGAACACTATGCATCACGCTGCGATGTTTATCGAGTTGGCTCTCAGATTGTTAATCAGCCTGCCATCCGCTTGTATCACAAGTGTGGATTTAATTATGCAAAATCTGCATACGTACTACACAAGCATATTCTTAGCTCAGTATAAGAATTGCGC
>CAUZBD010000254.1:0-4523 GCA_963577795.1 Planctomycetota bacterium
TTAGTTCGCTTTTCATTTTGTTGTACGCCACTGCTTCCCGTTTTGTCTGCACGCGTAGCGGTGAGCAGCGAATCATAGAGCTGTTCTGCCCGCATTTGCCTCGGATAAAAGCGACTGAAGAGTGGAAGATTTCCTGTCGATGGATCGTCTGTTTTATTTTTAATCCCAAAGCGACTCGAGAGCGCATACGATTCACTGAGGGTAATCCAGCGAATCAGTTGCTTGAGATTGTATCCTGAAGCGACAAACTGCTGACTGAGATACTCGAGCAAATCCGGATGCGAAGGCGCATTATGTGGACCCATATCGTCGAACGGTTGTGTGAAACCATATCCAAAAAAATGATTCCAGTAGCGATTAACTAACGCAACAGGCAGGTAACCTGACTGGCGCAATAATTTGGCAAGCTCCCCACGACGGTCAACATTATCTAAAAATCCGCTTCGAGAAAGTTCAGTCGTGGCACCGCTGCGGTCAGTGAAGACCGGATACGCGGCCATCCGAACACCATTCCGTTTGTCGTAAAAAATTTCCGCTTCTTCCGGCTCGCTAGTCGGTCCCTGAAAGTCCTGGTTGGCCAGTTCGATGAAGGCAATATTACGCCCCCCCTCAAAGCGACGAAGGGCCACAGTTTGACGAAAAAACGCGTTGAGTTCCCAGAATTGATTTTGCTTCCAATGATTGAAAGGATGGTCGTGGCATTGCGTACACTGGACCCGTAACCCCAAGAAAATTCGAGATGTTTTGGCTGCTGCCTGCGTACCGTAATCGGCATCGTTGGGATCATTTCCCAGTTTCATTGCCAAAAAATTTACCGCGCCATTGAATTTTTCTGCATCCTTCGCATCGCTCGGTAGCCGGCTGGTTCCCTGGGCACTGATCAATTCATGGACCATTTGGTCATAGGGTCGATTTTCAGCAAATGCCTCTTGGAGATAAATCTGCATTCCTTGCCGATTGGTTCGCGAATTGCGCTCGCTGCCCCCGCTCCGTCCTATCAGGATGTTCGTCCAGAGGTTTTCCCAGTTTCGGGTGTAGGAATCGGCATAACTTGCCGAGAGCAAGCGATCAACAAGCTGTACTTTTTTTTCGGACGATTTATCTTTGAGAAAGGCATCAAGTTCATCGAGTGTGGGAATCCGGCCAACAATATCTAAAAATACACGGCGACACCATTCGCCTTCGGTGGCGAGCGGGGAGGGGACGACTTCGTTTTCTTCCCAACTCGTGCGGAGTAGATGATCAATATGGAGGGTAGGATTTTTCTTTTCCACGCTCGGGTCGATGTTCTCATCCGCCGCGACGCTCATCGTGGCATAAAATCCTACGGTCAGAATCAGTACGACAAACAACTTTTTTTTTCTCGCAGATCCTACCGTGAACGGTAGGGCCGTTCGCCATCCTGATGTTCGTCTCCAACAAGGAACCGCCACGGGCCATTTCTTTTGGTTGCTTTGGGGCATGGATATCGCTCGCGCAATCTTGTGGAGGGCACCGAGACTTTCCACCGCAATGGGGATAGATGCCGAAAGAATAAACCCCGCCCGCAGGCAAAGCGACCGCGGGCAGCACGAATCGGTTGGATTTTGCGGGCGGAACGGCGGAACCAAAAAAATTCTAAAAATGAAAGCTCTGGGGTCCCGTCGCGGGCTGGGTCGGGCGAAAACGAGTATTATTTTGATACAGGTGTATAAAAATAATACATGCAAAATAAAACAGGCGAGCCCAAGATCCTGTGTTCCGCAGGACTCCGGCTCGCCTGATGGCGGGCGATCGAGTCGCCCGGTTTGCCAACTTCTCCGTCTCTTGTGCCTCTCCTCCTTGACCCCTTCAGGTGGCACGCAGCCTCGTTTTGCCACATGTCCCGAAAGGCGATAAATCCTTTATCAGTCCTCGCTTAAACGCGAATTCCTTTGTGCCTTTTCTCCTCCGCAGAATGCCTCTTCCAGTGGGCCGACCCCGCTTTCAGATCAAAATTCTCTTCTTCTTCCCGTGCCTCTTCTCCGCTCCAGCCCCGACAGAATCAACACCTCTGTACGGGAACCGATCAGTTCCGCTTATTTAAAGAAGCAAACAACGTGCCATTTCCGGGCTTGCTGTGGATCTTTGCCAGACTCCAGGCGGTCTTGCCGAACACCCTGCCAAATATCCCCCAAGAAAACGCTACTTGAACGACGCGGCCGGGCGTAGTTTTTTGATGCGCTTCACGATGTCCTGCTGCGTGAGTTGCTTGCCGATTGGGAGCATCACGTAGGTACCGTTGTCTCCGTGGCTATCGAGAATGATTTGTCTCGAATTAGGAACGTCAAATCCCTCCTCAGTCGGTTCATGACCATGGATGAGAATTTCGGCTTCGACGAAGTTGGCAAACGCTTCCGCATTCGCCTGTCGAAAATCACGACCCCAGATGAATTGAAAAAGAGGCCCGTTTTCCTCTAAATCACTATCTGTAATTTCTTCATCCAAGAGTTTCGTATCAAATCCTTCTCGATCTACATTTTCCGGCAAAGTATGACTCAGCCAGATGCCTTTATCTACGCGTACAGCGAGTGGAAGCGTCCGCAGAAACGGCAGATAGGCATTGCGAACCTTGTCGGTTGCCAGCCCATACATTTCTTGCATTCCAAAACGAAAAAGTAGATTTAACATCTGTTGGTTTTTTAATATCGGATAATCCGTCAATTCAGCCCACTCATGATTGCTCATGAGAAAATGTACTTGCTGTGGAAATTCAACCTTCAATTTGGCAACATCTTCAAGCATCATATGGGACATGCATCCGCCGTTCGACGGATATTTAGGCCCGCCATGACAAACTTCCTGGAGAACGAGATGTCGTCGGGGATGGTTGGCTAAATCAGCTATTTGGCGGATGGCGTTAAAGTTCGTCCGATGACCATGTAGATCAGCAGTCACCATCACCTCGTCGCCAAGAGAGGGCTTCAATTCAATCACATTGCCTAACCGGGATTCGGTCATGGCATTGGCCTGATGGGCCTTTGCGAAAGTCTCGATGATCTCTTCGATATATTCGATTGTGGCAACCATGGGATTCAACCGTAACAGCCCAAAACAACTCCAACAAGCAGGCAGAATGATTCGCGGCGGCTGACTGCCGGATGCTAGCAGGATTCGTGGTCGCTCGTTGGCAGAGCACGTTTTTAGGAGGATAGGCTTGTGCTGGAGGGAGACTTTTAAAGCTCTTCGGTGGGCCCGTTTACCGCCCAATACTTGGGGGCCAAAGACGACGATTGCTATCAATTGTCTTGCTTCGGTTTTTAGCGATTGGCTGGATTCTGCTGATTATTCCGCCGATATCCATAACGGATAGTCAGCACACGGTGTCTGCCGACTGGGACAAGCAGTTTTTACTCGCCTGGTTTGCGGTGAAGGATTGAATTGCGATGAAAAAAATTATGTACACTCTTCTACCGTTCATCATGTGTGGATGTTTCATCGGTTGTGCACATAAGGCGAACCAGGGTTGCCGCGCTGGATGCAACGGAGGCTGCAACGTGTGTGGCATGCAGGGAGCCGGAGGATACGGGATGACCGCGAACGGAGAGGCCTTTGCACCACAGCACGTAGGTCGTCGCGTTGGCGGACCGCACCCGCAGAATCCACGCGCCTATGTCGGACCTGCTGGCCCGCCGACTGCGGCCGTTACCTATCCTTACTACACGACCCGTGGTCCACGCGATTTCCTCCTTGATCAGCCGCAAACGATCGGGCCCTAGAACCAAAGCTATGCTCTCGAGCGAGAGCCATTTAGCAGGGTGGTCCGAGGATGAGCGAAATATTCTGCCCCCCGAAACCAAAGCTGTTGGAAAGTGCATAGTCGCACTTGGCCTCGCGAGCCACATTCGGGATGTAGTCGAGATCGCAGTCGGGATCGGGGTTTTCGTAATTGATAGTTGGCGGCAAAATCCCATCGCGTATTGCCATCAAACAGACAATCACCTCGGTTGCTCCTGCCGCCGCGATCAGATGGCCCATCATGCTTTTTGTACTTGAAACAGGGATCTTGTAAGCGTTATTGCCAAAGGTTTTTTTGATAGCGAGGGTTTCCACCTTATCGTTAACGCTGGTTCCCGTCCCGTGCGCATTAATGTACTGGATTTGTTCTGCAGAAATACCAGCATCTTTTAGCGCAGCCTGGATGCAACGGATCGCCCCGCGCCCTTCCGGGTGTGTGTCTGTGATTCGAAATGCATCAGCTGTCGAACCATATCCCTTGATCTCTCCGTAAATCTGGGCACCTCGGGCCCGCGCATGTTCCAGTTCCTCCAACACAACCATGGCCGCCCCTTCACCCAATACGAAACCATCGCGGTCACGATCGAAAGGTCGTGAAGCTGCTTGTGGATTGTCGTTGCGTGTTGAAAGTGCAGTGAGTAGATTAAATCCCGTGACACCAAAGGGATGAATCATGCTGTGTGTCCCTCCGGAGAGCATCACATCGGCATCTCCGCGACGGATTAACTCACGCGCTTCACCAATGGCCTGGCTACTCGCGGCACACG
>CAUZBD010000255.1:0-4519 GCA_963577795.1 Planctomycetota bacterium
CGTCGCGTTACCGTTCCGCCTGGCAAACGGACGATCAGCTGGCGTACTTCCAAAACGCTGAGCGTTGAGAGGACCCGGTGGGTTGGCAATTCCGTTTGCTGCACGACTTGGTCGACGAGTGTGGGATCGGTACCAATGGCCTGAAGTACGCTCGTCTCGGTCGCATTGAGTTGGAGTTCAGCCGGGTGGCGGATCTCTCGTCCATCTTCCTGCTGATTCGTTTCGACAAGCGGTCCGAGTGCGTCGAGAATATCTTCTACCGATTCCACCAGAATTGCCCCATCGCGCAAGAGCGCATGGCAGCCCTTCGAGTTACGGTTATCGACCGGTCCGGGGACTGCGAACACATCTCGATTTTGTTCCATGGCTTGGCGGGCGGTGATCAGGGCTCCGCTCCGCTCGGCGGCCTCGACAATCAGCGTGCCGAGCGTCAGACCCGAGATAATTCGATTTCTTCGAGGAAAGGCGTGGCGGGTTGCCACATACTGAGGCGGCATTTCTGAGATCAGACATCCCTGCTCGCTAACTTGCCGTGCCAACTCGGCATGTTCGGGAGGGTAGGTTTTTAATAATCCACCTCCCATTACTGCGAGGGTACGACCACCAGCAGCAAGGGCCGCGCGGTGGGCCGCCGCATCGATGCCCCGGGCCAGTCCGGCAACAACGGTCACTCCCGCCCGCGCCAGTCCTGTTGCGATTCGTGCTGCCTGCGTCACCCCGTACCGCGTTGCATTCCGCGATCCAACAACTGCGATCGCAAGCGAATCGGCCGCGCGCAGGTCACCCTGGAGAAACAAGACACCGGGCGGATCGTGGATCTCAAGAAGCAATCGGGGATATGCCGTTGCCGAGCGGGATACCATCTGAATACCAGCACTCCGGCAGGCCGCTAACTCCGGCGACAGATCAATCTCTTGTTTTGCCACTGCAATCGCTTGCGCTAAGCGGTATCCGACACCTTCCACCTGCTGCAGTTGTGAGGCGTCTGCGGCAAGCACGGCCTGGGGAGTTTGGAAATGTGCAATCAGTGTCGTGAGTATCCGTGGACCCACTCCCGAGACCAGACATAATCGAAGCCAGTCTTCAAGATAGTCATCGGATGGTTGTATAGTTTCTTGCGGCACGTAACGACTCCAGGTGGCAACTAATCTCCGAGAGCCCAGAGAGCATCCTCCGGGTCAATATGTTCAACCAATTCGACGCTGCCGATGCGACTCGGCAAGATAAAGCGTAAATTGTTGCCCTCTGCCTTTTTATCACTACGAAAAGCCTTGAGGATATTCGGATGCTCAACCGTTGGCACTGTTACGGGCAGGCCAAGCTTGGCAAGCAGTGTGGCTTGACGTTCTGTACCCGCTCGATCGAATCGCCCTAGTCGCTCAGCAAGTCGCGAGGCACAGAGCATCCCGATCGAAACAGCTTCGCCGTGGAGCAGTTCCCGATATCCCGTAACCGCCTCAAATGCATGGGCAAAGGTGTGCCCATAATTTAATACGGCCCGCAGACCCGTTTCTTCCCTTTCATCTTCGGCAACGATTTTGGCTTTGAGTTGGCAGCTTCTTTCAATGATATCGATCAGAACCGAAGGATGACGCTGCTGAATATTGCTTTCCCCGCGCTCCAGATATTCAAAAAATTCTTCGTCAAGAATAACACCGTATTTGACGACCTCGGCTAGGCCTGCACGGTATTCGCGGGCTGGGAGTGTGTCGAGTGTCGCTGTGTCGATCAGGACTGCCGCAGGTTGCCAAAATGCGCCAACCATATTTTTTGCGCCCGGCAAGTTGATCCCAACCTTTCCACCAACCGAACTATCGACTTGTGCCAGGAGTGTGGTAGGGATTTGCAAAAAGCGCAGCCCACGAGCGTAGGTCGCAGCAATAAATCCAGCAAGGTCTCCGACCACCCCGCCACCTACGGCAACGATGATGCTTTTTCGACTCACTTCGACCTCAAGGCACTTCTGCCAGAGTCGTTCTGCCATTTCGATCGACTTGGTCGATTCCCCACTCGGGAGAACGACCAGATCCGTTTGCAGACCGGCTTCCTGCAGGCTCGTGGCGATTGTCATCGCATGGGGCTGCTCCACGTTTTCGTCCGTTACGACAACAGCATGCTGCGTGGGGCAGCAGGAGGTAACGAGAGAGCCAACCTTTTCGAGTATGCCCGTTCCAATCGAAATTTGATAACTTCGCGGACCAAGGTCGACGTGAACGGAGTGGGCCGAATCCATCAAGAGAATAGGTTTCCTTCAACCGGGGGCGTCCCGGGGAGGACGCCTTTTAGGGCCGACTCGCTTGGAGTCGTTGTAAATCATCTTCGGTGACCGTGATTACGCGGCAAAAACCCGTGTGGGTTCGCTCGTATTCTAACTCGCAAGCATCTTCCGCGGCAGTATGAAGCTTTAAGGCTATTTGTTCCTGTTCGACAGAATCGAACTGTTTGGTGAACTCTCCCCACACGGTCACCTTCTCCATCACGAGGGCTTCACGGTAGGGATCAAAGGCGTTTGCCATGACTTACGTTATTGATTGCGTAGAATTGACTGGTTACTGCGGAGGGTGGTGGTAAATTCTGCCACCGCACCTAAAAAGTAAGTATAATCCGCTTTTGTGCAGCCACCTAGAGGGTCACCAGCGCTGCTGAGAATCTCTTTTTATCAAGGATACGCAGGATGACGCGGGGGAAACTTTTTATCTTCCTGCTTTTTGGAGTGGCACTGATCCTTGCTGGATTTGGGCTCTATTTTCGCTATACACAAACGCACGAAGTGGTCGCTTTTTGGGGCCCCGAGGGATCGCGGAGAATTGCCAGTCCCGATCAGGTCGAACTGTGGCAATTAAAACCGTGGAGTGACCAGTCTGTCAATTCACCGACAGCGGCAAGGATTTCCATTCAGGATCGGCAGTACGTTTCTACGGAGACTCGGAATGTCACGAAGGCACGGGGATTCATTAATGCCAGCAGCGCCCTGACGCTCAATCGCAATTACAATTGGAATCCCCGCGACGATCAACCGGTCTGTGGACCCACCTGGACCCACGCGCTGCTCTACCGTCGCGGTGAGGAGACTACGGTGGTGGCCGTCAGTATGGATTGTGGCTGGGTCTATTCTGCAGAGACCGACAGGGTGGCGAGCATCAAATCGATAACCGAGGGGCTTGCCAGACTATTCCAGGAGCAGTTAGGTTCTTAGGCATCTGGAGATACGTTTTGGTGGTCAAAGAAAAAATCTCATCAACAAGGGATGCATGTTTTATGGGTAGCGAGGCAAAGGTTGGGATTGTCATGGGAAGTGATAGCGATTGGCCGAAAATCAAGGCAGTGAAAGCAGCCTTAGACGAATTCGGTGTCGCGTGTGAAGTTCGAGTAATGAGTGCGCATCGTACGCCGGGAATCGTAACCGAATATGCATCGACTGCGCGGGAGCGTGGTTTAGGGGTTGTGATTGCCGCTGCCGGGGGAGCGGCGCACTTGGCAGGAGTTGTTGCCGCCCATACCACACTACCGGTTATCGGCCTACCGGTCCCCACTCCTAATTTGGGTGGACTCGATTCGCTTCTCTCAACCGTTCAAATGCCAGGAGATGTCCCCGTAGCCAGCATGGCAGTCGGTATGGGAGGGCCACGGAATGCCGGACTGTTTGCGGTGCAAATCCTTGCGACCGCCGACGCAGAACTCCAGGCAAAGCTAACCGCTTTCAAAGAAAATCTGGTCGACAAGATCAAGGCGAAAGATGCGGCACTGCAGGACAATCTCGCCTGAGTTCCCCGAGCGACAAACCTTGGGAGCCAATTGTGGTAGAGACACTTCGCTGGGTAGGTGATCCCAATACAGGCTCTTTGTGGCTGATTGACCAGACGCGACTACCGACCGAAACGGTAGAGATCGAACTGAAGACTGCCGAGCAGGTTTGGGAAGCGATCAAGTCGCTTCGCGTTCGTGGTGCCCCAGCTATTGGAATCGCTGCCGCCTACGGTACCGTTTTAGGTATGCAAGCGGTCACCGCTGAAGATCCGGATGAGTGGGTTACGCACCTTGAAAAAGTGAGTGACTATCTTGCCGGCAGTCGCCCAACCGCCGTTAATCTTTTTTGGGCTTTGGATCGACAGAAATGTTGTGCGGGCACCGCACGCGATAACGGCGCGCTTGTTGAGGAAATTCAGCAGGCATTGCTCGATGAGGCTCAAAAGATTTACGAAGAAGATCGACAGATGTGTCGCGCCATTGGCCGCTGGGGAGCCGACTTGCTACTCGATAATACGGGAGTTTTAACCCATTGTAACGCCGGCAGTTTGGCGACAGCCGATTATGGTACTGCTCTAGCAGTGATTTACGCTGCAGAGGAAGCAGGCAAGCAGTTGTACGTTTATGCAGATGAGACGCGGCCCTTACTTCAAGGAGCTCGCTTAACAGCCTGGGAACTTCAACAGCAGGGAGTTGACGTAACCGTTATCTGCGATTCGATGGCGGCACAAGTCATGCGGGAGGGAAAAATTCAAGCCGTGGTAACGGGGGC
>CAUZBD010000256.1:0-4512 GCA_963577795.1 Planctomycetota bacterium
ACTGCCACGCAAAAATCTCAACACCCTTCGTGAAAATCTTCCGCGGCTTCCGCAGCGGGATGATGCGCAAAAACGTCTTGGGAATCCCCATTTACTCTTGTGTCCCGGTCTCTTTGATTACTTAGATACCCCGGCAGCTATTGCGCTGTTGCGTTTTTTCTGGCAGCAACTCGCTCCCGAGGGCATGCTGCTGGTCGGGAACTTTGCACCAAACCATGCCACGCGGGCCTACATGGAGTGGATTGGGAATTGGTATCTCATCTATCGCTCCTTTGAGGAAATGCACGACCTCGCCGATCATGCAGGGATTCCCGCCAATTGCCTTCAAATCGGCACAGAAACCACAGGAAGCGACTGGTTTCTCGTCGCAAGAAAAGCGTAGCCGACAAAAATCGAAGCACGCCGAGTGATTAAATTCAGGCCTCGCCTGAAAACCGGATGGACACTCAATCCACCTTCGCCTAAAAAAGCGGCTGGAAAAGGCTTCCTCCGGCACCCCTTTCAAACCATTCGCAGTAAAAAAAATGACTAATCCTGCCTCCGCACTTCAAGCAGCCATCGAAGACGGTACGGCGATAATTGGTATTATCGGGCTCGGCTACGTGGGACTCCCACTGATCGACGCCTTTGCCATCGCCGGTTTCCACACGATGGGATTCGATATCGACCAGAAAAAAGTCGATCGTCTGCTTGCAGGAGAAAGCTACATCGGTCATATCTCTGCAAGCCGGATAGCTGAGCTGACTGGAAGCGGGCAGTTGATTCCAACGACTGACATGGCGCGGCTTGCAGAGGCCGATGTGATTGTCATCTGTGTGCCAACTCCGCTTTCTGAGAGTCGTGACCCCGACCTTACGTACGTAGAAGCCACGGCGACTACAATCGCCGAATACTTGCGGCCCGGTCAACTTGTCGTGCTCGAGAGTACGACCTATCCGGGCACAACGCGCGATATCGTGCTCCCGATTCTTCAGTCGACCGGTCAGATTGGAGGAAAAGACTTTTTCCTGGCCTACAGCCCGGAACGCGAAGATCCGGGAAATCCAGAATTCTCTGCCCGCAACATTCCCAAAGTCGTCGGGGGTATCGATCCGGCAAGTCAGGCAGTGGCCGAGGCCGTCTATCGAAAAGCGGTGGTTTCGATCGTCCCGGTCTCGAGTCCCGAGATTGCTGAAGCGTGTAAAATCGTTGAAAATACTTACCGCTCAGTAAATATTGCAATGGTCAATGAGCTCAAAACGCTATTCGATCGATTGAACATCGATATCTGGGAAGTCATTGAGGCAGCAAAAACCAAACCGTTCGGCTATCAAGCATTTTATCCCGGACCCGGCTTAGGGGGACACTGCATTCCGATCGACCCCTTTTATCTAAGTTGGGTAGCCCGCACGCACGGGTTATCAACGCGGTTTATCGAACTAGCGGGCGAAGTGAATCGTTCCATGCCGCATTATGTTGTGGAAGGCGTCATTAAAGCGCTCAACAACCGCGGAAAACCACTCCGTGGAAGTCGTATCTGTCTATTGGGTGTGGCCTATAAAAAAAATATCGACGATCCACGAGAAAGTCCTGCTTTTGAATTGATCGATCTACTTGGACAGGGGGGTGCGGAACTGAGTTACAACGATCCGCATATTCCGGTGTTACCGCAAATGCGGCACCACAACGTACCCGATTTAATGAGCCAAGACCTGACATCCGAGTATCTTGCGAGCCAGGATTGCGTGTTGATTTCAACCGATCATTCGGCGTATGACTTCGCCTTTATTGTTGAGCACGCGCAACTGGTCATCGATACCCGAAACGCCTGCCGTGACGTAGCGAGCGGTCGCGAAAAAATCTTCAAGTGCTGAGCGACGGGCTCCCAACGAAAAACTTGAAAATAACCGCAGTTTCACTTTGAGGTGGCAGCACTAAGTGGCCAGCACCGTCGTACTATGTCGAGCGATCGTTTGCTGATAGAGGGCAATATACTGCGATGCACTCTGCGTCCACGACCAATCCTGCTGCATGGCCGTTTCGATCATTTGCTTCCATAGGTCCGGTCGATCCACATACAATGCCAGGGCTTGCTCAAGCGTCTTGGCGAGCGCTGCGCGGTTGTAAGCATCAAAACCAAACCCTGTTGCTGTACCGAGCGCAAGGGATTCTTCATCGGCACTCACCACCGTATCTGCAAGACCACCCGTTTCATGGACCACCGGAAGCGTTCCGTATTTCAGACTATAGAGTTGATTCAACCCACATGGTTCATACGCGCTCGGCATGAGAAAGATGTCGGCACCGGCTTCGATCCGGTGCGCCAGTGGTTCTGAAAAATCGATGACCACTCCAATACGACCCGGATTCTCTTCGGCGAGTCGGCGAAGTTGTTTTTCAAGCGGCTTTTCACCCGTTCCCAAAATAACCCATTGAACATCCTGCCTCTCTGCCCACGCCTGCATCACCGGCAGTGCCAAATCGAGCCCTTTCTGACTCGCCAATCGTCCCACAAACCCGATCAGCGGTCGATCAGGAGCCAACTGTAAACCAAATTCACGTTGCACTGCACGCTTGCAACTCCGCTTGCCTTCCACATAACTGTCGGTCGAATACGGGGCAGCCAGATAACGGTCTTCTGCCGGGTCCCAGGTTTTGTAATCGACACCGTTAATAATTCCTGAGAGTACTGAACGCCGAGCTCTTAAAATATCTTCCAGACCGCTGCCGAGTGGTGCAGATTGAATTTCTTCGGCATAGCGTGGACTGACGGTATTGATTGCATCGGCAAAGATTAGCCCGGTTTTAAGCAGATTTAAATCGCCGTGAAATTCCATCTGCTGCCAGTTAAAATACTTCCAATCGATACCGGTCAACAGCATATCCCAGTGCCAAAACGTTCCCTGGTAGGCGAGATTATGAACGGTTAAAAGCGATGCGATTCGGGATAAGCGATCGCAAGCGACGCCTTCGATCTTTAAATAGGCGGGGATCAGTCCAGTCGTCCAGTCGTGCGTGTGGAGCAAGTCGACTTCGAGCGGGACGTGCTGAATGAGTTGGAGTACGGCTCGCGAAAAAAAGACAAACCGTTCGCAATTGTCCTCGTAATCGACTCCTTTCTCACCATAAATACCCTCCCGATCGAAGTAATTATCCTGACAGACAAAGTAGACCGTCACATCACTTTCGGGAAGTTGACTGGTAAGTATCTCTGCGGTAACCGATTTCCCTCCAACGGGTATCTGAAGTTGAATGCCCGTCGACTGAACGACTTGTCCGCGGTGCATCGATCCGCGGTAAGCGGGCATCACCAAGCTGACCTGGTGCCCCAGTTTGGCTATTTCTCGCGGGAGTGCACCACAGACATCCGCCAATCCGCCGGTCTTGGCGAAAGGGACCGCCTCACTCGTGGCAAAACAAATGTGCACGCTGCAACCCCCAAGAAGACACGGGCCACCGGTCTCGACGAAGAGTGGATGCACGGGTTCTACCACAATCTCGACCGGGATGGAACTTCAAACCGCTGAGACCATCTTGTGGTTGGGCTTGAACTGCTACATCCATCTTTTCAATCGCCAAGCGTCCCGGTTCCTCGCGGCAATTCCTGGCAGAGTCCACAATTTGGCTCACACCGGACTTTCGCTGAGTACCCCGGCAATCGCTTCGCAAAGCGTCTCCATGTTGCCCTCCGTCATTCCCGCCACATTCACTCGACCAGAACCGACAATATAAATTGATTTTTCGCTTCGCAAATCTTCCACCTGTTCTGGCGAAAGCCCTGAAAAGGAGAACATTCCGCGTTGACGACTCATGAACGAAAAATCCTGGCTGACGCCTTTTGCACGCAGGGTAGAAGCAAAGAGATCGCGCATTGCGTTGATTCTCGAGCGCATGCCTTCGACTTCTTGCTGCCAACGTGCATGCAGCGAGGCATTGCCGAGAATGGTCGCGACGATCGCTCCGCCGTGTGCCGGCGGGTTGGAATAGTTGGTTCGGATCCGCAACTTGACATGACCGAGAGCAAGGTCTGCTTCGGCGGCCGACCGAGCAATCAAGGTTAGCGCTCCGATCCGATCGTTGTAAAGTGAAAAGTTCTTGGAATAGGAACTACAGATTAAGACTTCATCGCACTCGGCACAAACTATCCGTAAGCCGGTAGCATCCTCCTCCACACCATCACCAAAACCTTGGTAGGCAAAATCGATCAGCGGAATGAGGGATCGCTCACGTAAGACATTGGCAATTTGCTTCCATTGTTCAATGGTCGGATCAACCCCTGTCGGGTTGTGGCAACATCCGTGCAGGAGAACGACATCACCTGCCGGTAGCGTCTCGAGTTTGGTGATCATTGCGGAGAAATCAAGCGTGTTGGTCGCCGCATCAAAATACGGATAGGTGGCAACCGGAACATGCGCGGCAGCAAACACGCCCGGATGATTGGGCCAGGTTGGTTGGCTGAGCCAAAGCGTCGCCTCGGGAAACATGGTATGCAAAAAATCACCTGCTACACGCAAAGCTCCCGTGCCTCCAGGG
>CAUZBD010000257.1:0-4498 GCA_963577795.1 Planctomycetota bacterium
GGGGATCGAAAAGGTCGACTTGTCGCAAAAATCCGCCGCGACGCGTGTACATTTTTCCAACCGCTTCCGGGTTGGGATCATAAAACCGATCCACATCCCAACGATCGGCCGGTATTTCACTGACTGCATCAAAACCACCACGGAGTAACTGCCAAAAAGCATCTGGTGCATCCCCTCCCGGGAAACGGCAACCGAGACCGACAATGGCAATCGGCTCACTGCGACTCCTCCGCGACAAACGCGTCTGGGGCTCTTGCATGGAACCACGAGTTAAACATTTTCCAAGATATTCGCCAAGCGAGGAAATTGTGGGGTAGCTATAAAGCAACGTGGGGGATACCGGTTGGCCGAGCCAGTCTTCCAACTCGCCGGAAATACTCACCAGCAGAATCGAATCGAGGCCGAAGCGATCGAACGGTTCGTGGACATCAATCGCCGCAGCATCTTTCTGCAGTTGCTGCGCGATACGTTCGACCAACCAGGTCTGAATAGTGCGGCCCACCGTAGGTGCCGCCAACTCCGGTTTCACGTGCAGTGGTGGTTGTGGCCGCCGGATAGAAAAGTCGGTTTCGAGCGACCAACGCCCTGCCGCTTCCAGTGTTCCAGCTTCATACTGCTGGCAGCATGCACTCCGCTGAATCTTTCCACTGGATGTTTTCGGTAGTTTTCCCGCCTTAAGCAATAAGATTGTGTGCGGGGGAACATCATACTCTTCAGTTACCGCCTGACGGATTGCATCAAAGACTTCCTCATGATTCGTACGTCGATGTTGTCGCCTGATTTCCTGAACGATGACCAGACGTTCGTCATTCTCCACCTCGATCGAAAATGCCGCGCCGGCTCCCGGCTGGAGCGATGGGTGCGCAGATTCTACTGTTTTCTCGATATCCTGCGGATAAAGATTCCGACCGCGCACAATAATTAAATCCTTGCAGCGTCCGGTCACAAACAATTGGCCGTCTTGCAGAAAACCTAAATCCCCTGTCCGGAGAAAATTCCGCTCATCGCCGACGAGCTGCGCATGAAAGACACGCTTGGTTTCTTCCGGATTCTCCCAGTAGCCCATCCCCACACAAGGGCCGCAAACCCAGATTTCGCCAACCTTGCTTTGACCCAACTTCTCACACTTTTCCGGATCGACGATGAAGACGTCGGTATTTTCAAACAATCGGCCACAACTAACGAGTTCCCGTGAAACGGGAAACTGATTTGAATCGGTTCCTTCTCCGGAAACCTGTCTCGCGGGAACTACTTCGTGTCGCTCGAGTGCCTCTGCATCAAAAGCAGCAATGACTGGGGGTTTGGTTTTCACACTTCCGGTCACCATCAGTGTCGTTTCGGCAAGACCGTAGCACGGGTAGTGGGTCTCGGCACGGAACCCATAGGGTGAAAACTTTTCAGTGAACTCCGCAAGCGTTTTCGCATGAATCGGCTCCGCCCCGTTGAAGGCAACGCTCCAGCAACTCAAGTCGATCCCCTCGCACTGCTCCTTCGTGATCTTTTCATTGCAGAGGGCATAGGCAAAGTTGGGACCGCCGGCGATCGTGACTCGATATTTAGAAATTGTCCGTAACCAGCGGATGGGCTTCTGCAGGAATGCCATCGGTGGCATGAGGACGTTCGGCCGACCAATAAACAGGGGCTGAAGCACGCCGCCAACAAGGCCCATGTCATGGTAGGTTGGCAACCAAGTCACGGCTGAGGCATCGCGTGTCGTTTCAAAGCCTTGGGTAATTAACGCGCAATTTTGGATAAGATTTCTGTGGGTCAACATGACGCCTTTCGGCATGCCCGTCGATCCAGAGGTGTACTGCAGTACCGCTAAGTCACTTTCACCAGGGCTATATTCTTTCCAGTTCTCTGCCGCGTGATCTGGAATTCCATCGGTCGCCAACCAACTAAGCGCCTGGAGATGTGGTGCCTCGTCGAGCAATCCCTGTGCCCGATCGGTGACCTCACTCACCGAAAGTACAATCTTTGCTTTGGCGTCATCGTTAATCGCCTGAATGCGGCCCATGTTTCGGTTACGTCGTGGCGGATAGGCAGGTACCGCCACCATTCCAGCAAAAAAGCAGCCAAAAAAAGCAGTGACAAAATCGAGACCGGGTGGGTAGAGCAAAAGGGCCCGCTCACCGCTCATTCCTGCATCGACTAAATGCGCAGCAATTGCCCGGGCCCTCGTCTCGAGTTGCCCATATGTCATTCTGATTTCGTCTTCACCATCGCTGGTGAAGACGAACCCGAACTGGTCCCCCTGATGCTCCGCCCAATACCGGAGGCGATCAACCAAATTTGTCTGGGGGGGATCGAACGGTGCAAATAATCCATCAAGACTCAAAGTCGTTTCAAACTCCAGGGCTTCAGGTCACTCTCTGGACTCTCTATCTTTCCCTCTTGGTAGCAATTTAGCAGTCCTATGTAAATTATCTGCTCCCCGTATGTCCTGCTGCTTTGCTATTGCCTGCCTCGACCTACCCGCTCAGAGAGTCTTCAAAGGGGGCAACGAGGTGTCCTCAATTATCAGCGGCCTGTGAGATTTCTCAATGAGTTAAACCCGTGTTTACAAAGGTTTTCAAGTGGTTCCGCCCGAGCAGTCGGCACATCCGGAAAGGTTAAGACGGGGCAAGACGAACAAACGTTTTGAGCGGGACCGCCTGCGCAAAGTACCACATCGAACGGCACTTGTGAGCGACTTGCATGTCCGTAGCCGGGGGCCGGCTACGGCGGAAACAAGGGTGGTGGGATAAGGGTCATTTTAAACCGCCCGCTGGATCGAATCAACAATGCCTCGCGCAAGGATTCGGCGACCGGGACGTGCAAAATAGGCTGAAATCGCTTCTTTTTGTCTTCCCGCCCTATTTTGGCCACTGCCACCTGGAGGACCTCCACGGCGAAGGTGACCGCACGACCGTCACACATCCTACAGCCGCAAGATCAGGGTCACCCGGTAAAAACGCTGTGCCCCGAATTGAAACAGCGGTTGCCTCTCGGACTGATCCGCATTTCCAGCAGGATCCGGTCTGCCAAATGGACTGAAAGGTATGTTCTTCACATACCGATGGAAGCGAACAATGCGTGCAAGGTGAACTTGGAATATTTTCCAACAATGACCGTAAAGAAGAATCCGATAGGGAATATAACGCTTTACGCGCGGGTTGTCCGATTGGATTAATAAGAAAATAGGTTGCTCGCGAACGGTCAAGAGAATTACTATAAGGAGACGGAAACGATGAAATGGAACATCATTCTCGGGTCGATCGTTCTTACGTTCGGCCTCTGCACCCAGGGCTTCGGCTTTGGTCACCGTCATGGCTCCGGCTGTGACACGGGTTGTGATACAGCTTGTGGTTGCGAACCCACTTGCGGTGTTGCTGATGCTTGTGGTTGCGAACCAGCTTGCGGTTGCGAAGCGACCTGCGGCTGCGAATCCAACTGCTGCCCCAAAATGAAATACTACAAGAAGGTCTGCCACTCGCACGTCAAGCGAAGCCGGACTGGATGTGGTTGCTGCAAGAAGGTCACCAAGACGTGTGTCACACACGTGAAGTACCGTCGCGTGCTTTGCCCGTGCCATCACTGCCCGGATGATCTGATTTGTGCTGCTTGCAAGCCATGTGGTTACACCACCTGCACTCCGATTTGTGACTGCGGTTGTGATGCGACCTGTGGTTGCGCAGCTACCTGCGGTTGTGAGCCTAGCTGCGGTGCCGCCACGGCAACCGACAGCGCCATCGCACCGCCGATGCCCCAGGCCGACACTTCGGCCTACCTGAATCGCTAATTGCAGCGATTGCTGAAAAAGACGATGAGCGACAATGGCCCGTTCGGTCTGATACCGGACGGGTCGTTTTTTTGTTTCTCCATCTTTTTTTAGAAGCTACACCTTCTCCCGATCGCAGACGGTGGTCTTTCGGCCACCTACGGCAGTCGACGGCAGTGGAAGATACATCTAAAAGCATGCTGATAGCTTGATGGGCATAGCCGGTGTGGGTGGTAGTCGAGGCCGACTGTTGCTGATACGGTCGAGCAGTACATGGAAGCCAGTCGGCCCTGGTCAGTCGTGGCTTTCCTTCCCACCCTTTGCTACTTTTCATTCGACCGGTTGAGCAAAACCTGAAAAGGTGTCGGATGTCCTACCCGAGTAGCGCCGGTTTGACCGATAAATCGTTCCGCTCAGCAAGAGCCGGTGCGTTGATCGGTGTCAAACCCTATTTTAAATGGAGTTTGCACTATGAAACGGAAGTTCCTTCTTTTCCTGATCTGCCTGATTGCCCTTCCGGCATCCCGTAGTCTGGCCATCAACGATGTACCAGATTCCGCGAAGGCACGCGTAGAAACGCGCATTCCTCAACCTCCCGTCGACACACAAAAGACCTCCCTCGATGCTTCCTCAACAGCGGAACCGTTTGCTGACCGCGGGCGGCTTGCCAAACGATTACAAATCTTTTCGGTCAACGTAACGGCCGATATCGATCCGGGAGAGGGTCGGGATAATCCG
>CAUZBD010000258.1:0-4489 GCA_963577795.1 Planctomycetota bacterium
ATAACCCGTTTGCTCAACAACAAAGTCGATCAAAAACGCTTCGACATCGGCCGCTAGCACGCCGCTGTCCGCTGTGGGTGGTGGCGTGGGTGGAGACGAAACCGCTGGTGCCGCCTTGGTGGCGACGGACGGTTTGAGCCACTCGGCTTTCCCTCCGGCGGCGGAAAGCAGTCGCTCGAGGGCTTCGCCATCGGCCGCTTCCAGCACACGCACGCGGTCCTTAGCGCCCAGGTCGAACATCTCGGCAAGTGCCTGCCAAAAACGATCGACCGCGCCAGCGGGCGATGCTGCTAACGGCGGGGCAACGCCATACTCCGCATACATTCCGCTCAGAATTCCGGCCAGCGAATCCCCTTCACCGGTCGGTCGCAGACGCGATCCGGTGGTGACACCCTGTGAGGCGGCTGGGATTTGCTCTTTGACAGCGGTCTGCGGTAGGTGTCCATTTCCATTACTCCCCGCTGGGGGAGACTGCGGTGTCGTGGCCTCTGCATGCTGTGCAACGGAGACGGCAACAGGTTTTGCTATTTCTTGCTGCAGGTTTTCTTTTTGTGTTGCCGCGACTGGCTTGGCCGTGCGGCCCGCGCGGTTGCGCGCGCGTCTTCGCTCGGTTGCATCGAACGCGACAATACCTGCTTCACCTACTTCTTTCTGTCTTTCCTCATCCTCGTACCGCATAACGACCTCAATCGTTTCCTCTTGTTTTGTAACTTCTTGTTTTTTCTCTTCGAGCGCACCGGCGTCTGCCAACTGCTTGCGGAGCCGAGCCATGACCTCAGGTGCGGCTTCCGACTTCTGATCGAACTGAATCAACTGAATATCGGTTTTTCCTTTGAGTACGCGACGAGTCAGGCCGGTTAGGACACCCAAGGGACCTACTTCGACAAACGTCCGCACCCCTTCTTCGTATAACCGCTCGACCACACTGGCCCACTGCACGGTCTCGGTCATCTGCCGCGCTAAACTTTCGCGTATCGCGCCGGAATCCAAAACGCGCGAGGCGGTGGTGCTGCTGTAAACGGGAATCTGCGGAACGTTGATAGAAAGACAACTAATACCTATAGAAAGCTTGAGGGCGGAGGCAGCAAGGAGCGGTGTGTGGTAAGGGCAGGGGACTGCCAACCGCTTGAAATGAATTTTCTTCGCTTCGAGAATCGCTTCAATCGCCTCCACATTCTGGCTTTGCCCCCCAACCACTACTTGATCAGGACTATTTTCGGCACACACCCAGACCACATTTTCAAACGGAGCCAGTATGTCCTCCATATCACGCTGCGATGCGAGCACCGAGAGCATGGCGCCATCTTTGGGGCCGACCTGTTCGACCGCATCGCCTCGGCAGCGCGCGGCGAGACCGCCGACTTCCGCAGTCCACGCTCCTGCCGCTGAGAGCGATGGGAACTCTCCAAAACTATGACTCGCGATGACATCGACCCGCAGCCCCATGTCCCGAAGCACTTCCCAGGCAAAAAGATCGCCCAGATAGATCGCCCACTGCGTTTCCCAAATTCCGACACCTAGAGCGTTCTCGCGCTTCCAGGCAATATCGGCCAGCGTCTCATAACCCAACTGACCGGCTAGGTGATCAACCCGCTCCATCGCAACGCGTGCTTCTGGAGAGACCGCAACTAAATCGCGGAACATGTCGGTGTATTGCGAGCCTTGTCCAGGAAATAAGGCCGCGACTCGGCCCTCTTGCCGCACCTTTGCGGACTGTGCGTGCTGAACTTCTGGCTTGGACTGTGATTTCTTCGGTAACGGCTTCCCATTGTCAAGAATGAGGTGCCCCACCTGCTGCCCATCCGCCACCGTCACAGTCGCTGCCCGATAGCCATTTGGATCCGCAGCGGGGATCGGTAAGGCCTGTTGTGGGGATACCTGTAAATGCCTGCCGGTCGTATCCGCCGAGCTTCCGATATTAACAGGCATCACACCGCGGGCGAGGGCATGTGTCATTTTCAGAACTCCAGCGGCTCCCGCCGCTGAACCACAGTGACCAATAACGCCATCAAGAGAGCCACACGCAGGGGCGACCTTGTCGGCGTGATTGCTTGCGTAAACTGAAGTAAGCACTTCGAGCAGTTGTTGTTCTTGCCTAAGGTCACCACTTCCAGAAACCTCGACAGCTCCAATAAATTCCGCAGCAGCTCCCGCCTGCCGGGATGCCTCACTGAGCGCATTACGCATCGCTTCATGAGGCGTTCTGGCCGATTCCACCGCTGCTCCACGGATCACGCCGCGAATCGGATCGCCTGCCGCTACAGCATCAGAAAGCCGTTTGAGTACGAGAACGACCGCGCCCTCTCCGGGAACCAAACCTTGCCCCGTTCCGCTGGGTGATGTCGGCTGTCCGGCTAACCGAGAAACGAGCGATAAATCCTCGAACGCAGCTAAATCAAGATAGCGATCACCTGCTGCACAGAGCACGATGTCGTTTTCGCCACTGCGTAGCATATCGAGTGCCGCAGTCACGGCCATAATACCGGAGCATTTCCCCGCATCAAACGCGAGCGCACCACCCATAAGATCGAATGTCTTGGTTAAGCGACTCGCTAAAGTACTACTCGTGAAACTACCCGTTTCATCGACTAGCGCCGGCATCTTGTCAAGTAATTTCTTTTCATAGGCCGTAATGATCTGCTCAATATCACTTGGCGACACTCCACGATCATTCAGAAGCTGTCGCAAAATGCGGCCTGTTTCCGGAAGACGAAGCCCCATTTGTAATTGATTTGTGAACTCCCCTCCAAAAAGCGTTCCAACAATCACACCTGTCCGTTTACTATCAAAGCCTTTCTCAATCATGCCCGCATCCGCGAGGGCGGAGTCAGCTGCTTCAAGCAACATGAACTGCAGCGGGTTGGCTGCGGCAATTTGCTTGGGAGGTACTTTGTGGCGTCGCCAATCGTATTCGAAGCCCTCTATAAATCCGCCGAGTGCAGCGGTTGTATGATGGGTCCGCGGCGCGGTGGGATCGAGCGCCCGGTCCGCATCCCAGCGGTCTTGCGGTACCGGTCCAATGGCCGATCGACCGCTTTCGAGGAGCCTAAAAAACGCGTCGCGATCGAGCGCATCGGGCAGCACGCATCCGGCACCGATAATCGCAACAGGTTCGGGAATGGTCGCTCGAATGGGCTGTGGTTTTTCGACGGGTTGATGTTCGCGAAGGGCAACGTGGACATTCAGTCCCCCGATCCCGAAAGCATTGACCGCGGCGGTGCGCACACCGCCTGCAGGACAATCCCACGGCCCAAGCGATCGTGGAAGCATGAAGGGACCCTCTTGCCAATCGAAATCTTCATTCGGGGTCTTGCACTTTGAACTGGGTGGAATTTGGCCATGCTCCATCGCCAGCACAACTTTAACCAAACTCGCCAAGCCTGCTGTCTCAAGGGTGTGGCCAATATTGGCCTTTACGCTGCCGATAGGGATTTGATGACCCGAGCGGATATTTTTGCTCACCAGTGAGGCCAGTGCATCGAGTTCTGTGGTATCACCCACCTGCGTGCTGGTGGCATGCGCCTCGATGTAATCGACTTCAGCCAGCTCCTGTATATTGGGGTATGCACGCTCGACGGCAAGGACCTGCCCTTCGCTGCGGGGAGCCCACAGGCTTCGGCCGCGACCATCACTCGAAATCCCCAAACCACGAATCACGGCACGGATGTGATCGCCATCGGCGACTGCCCGCGAAAGGGTTTTGAGTACGAGAGCGACATAGCCTTCGGCCGCGACCAGCCCATCTGCTTCCTGACCGAAGGGAAAGGAACCGTTATTACTCACCGAATGTGCTGCCGAAAAAAGTACCAAACTGTCCGACTTGCAGTAGGATGCTCCGCCGACAATTGCCTGATCAACCCCTCCGGCAAGCAGACTCCGCGCACCGATCGCCAGGGCTTGTAGCGAGGAAGCACACGCAGCATCGACAACTAAATACGGCCCTTCGAGATTGAGGGCTTCGTGAACGATTTTTGCGCCACCGAGCGCCTGGAAATCAAATATTTCATTCGGCTGCCGTCCGCAATAACGACCCCGCACCTCCTGACTCACTGTATCGGCTACTTTGGCAGCATCATCACCTAGTACCCTTACCGCCTCCGGAAGATCTGAAAAAATCGGGGATGCCTGATCGATTCCCGTCGCATACACCATATCACCCATGCGGGTACTGCCACCGGTATGCCCGAGATAGACGCCTGTTCGGATACCACCTGGCATTGCAAAAGGATCAAGGCCCGCATCGCGACAGGCAAGCGAGGCAACTTCGAGGAATAGGTGATGCGCATCGTCATAATGCGAACGCATCTCCTCGGTGATTGGACACTTTGCTTCATCAACCCTGCGACCAGAGACCAGTGCCCCGAGTTCGGAATAACTTTTACCCCGATGATTTTTCTCGGGATGAAAATAGAGGTCGCGAGGCAACCGCTCTTCAGTCAGTGGACCCCATGCAACATTGCCGCGGGAAATAAGATCCCAGAATGCTTTT
>CAUZBD010000259.1:0-4479 GCA_963577795.1 Planctomycetota bacterium
ATTTTCAGGGTCTTTCTTCCCTATTTGCCTCTTTGGGGGCCTTGTTATACAATTGTTTAAAACTGGTGTTTAATCCCCAAGAGGTTTCGCGATGGCTACCGACTCGACGCGTGAGCGGATCTTGCAAGCGGCCGGTGAGCAGTTTGCCAACGATGGGTTTGGACAGGCCACAATCCGGGCAATTTGTCGTAAGGCTGGTGTCAATCTTGCCGCAGCAAACTACTACTTCGGGGATAAGGAGCATCTTTACATCGAAGCGGTGAAGCATGCGCGACGTTTACGCGAGAAACAGGCGCCCCTGCCTCATTGGACGAACAGCACACCTGCCGAGGAGAAGTTAGCTCAATTTGTTTTAACGCTCCTACGACGGATGCTTTGCGAACCGGGAGATCCATGGCAGACCCGGTTGATCATGCGGGAAATCATGGAACCCACCAAAGCCTGCGAGGAGATGGTTCAGGAAGCATTTCAGCCATTCTTTCAAATTCTCATCGATATTTTAAGAGATATGATGCCAGAAGAGACTCCCACACATACGTTGCACCAATGGGCATTGAGTGTGATTGGTCAATGTTTCTATTACCGTGCCAACGCAAAAATCCTGACGATGTTGATTGATAGTGAAGAACTTCGCGAGGAGTTTTCAGTTGAAAAGTTATCGGAACATATTACGGATGTCATTCTTCGTGGGCTCGGTCATCGCCCGCCATTGAGTCAATCCGTTGCGATATCGTCGGTAAGGAGCAGGGATGAACCAGTTAAGTAAATATGCAATCTCGGTTGGATTGCTCGCAAGCGGCACGATTTTGTTTTTGATCCTTAGTCAGATGAAGACAGTCCCAGCGAGCTTCGACCGCGATGTACAACCACCGACTGTAACGACAACGTCCGTAAAATTATGGGAGGATGGTTTCTATTTGGATGCGGATGGAGAAGTGGTGCCGTATCGTGAGGTAACGCTGTCTGCGGAAGTAGCCGGCAGCGTGCAGATAAAAACACCACAGTGTTTCGCTGGGCAATATGTCAAGCAAGGCGAACTGCTCTTGCAGATTGAAACAGATGATTACGATCTTGAAGTCAAGCGGATCAATGAACTCACAAACCAAGCCGCAGTCAGCGTCGAAGAGCTTGAGCTGGAGTATCAAAATACGCTGAAATTGATTGCGCTTGCCAACGAAGACCTTCAATTACAGCGCAAGGAATTGGAGCGGATCTTGTTACTCAATCGGCGAAATGTTGCCACCGAATCAGATCTCGATACGGCGAGGCGAAACGAATTGGCTTCGCGGAACAATATGCAGACCTTGCAGAATCAAAAGCTACTTCTGAAGAAGAATCGCGTAAGAGTCATCAGCGAGCGTAAGCAAATCGCGTCAGAACTGAACAAAGCAAAACTTGATCTATCGCGCACTGAGATTCGGGCAACGATCGATGGAATCATTACGGAGGATTTGGTTGAGGAGGGTGCATTTGTAGACCGGGGTGCCGCAGTTGTTCGAATCGAAGATACTTCCAAAGTCGAGGTGCACTTCAATTTGCAATACAGTCAACTGCAGTGGCTCTGGCAGTATGCGGACAAGAAGCAGCCAGCGGATGAAAAGCTTTCTGGCAGTAGTTATGAATTGCCTCATCTGCCGATCATTGCCACGCTTAGCCTAGAAGATACATCGTATCAGTGGAAAGGCTATTTAGCACGCTACGATGGCACTGGAGTGAATGCGGCCACACGGACGGTGCCCTGTGTCGCCATCGTTGAAGAGAGGACGCCGACACAAATTAACGGCCAGAGATTGGGAAATGTTGCAGCCCCTCCCGCGTTGCTGCGCGGCATGTTTGTGACGATACAGATTAAGATCGATCCAAGAAGTCCGCTGCTGGCAGTATCTGCCAGTGCTGTACGCCCTGGCGATCGGGTATGGGTGCTTCGCGATGGCAAGTTGGCGACCGAACAAGTGGATGTTGTGATGATCGTTGATGGGCAGGCGTTGATGCTCACCGAACATGCTCCGATTCGCGTAGGTGATCAGATTATCACATCTCCTTTGCCGATGGCCATTGTGGGAATGCCGTTGAGACAGGACAAGCCAATCGGTACCTCTGCAGTGCAACCGATTCGCACGGGAGGTTCTTGAAAATGAAAACTATGATTCGTTGGGCGATTAAAAATACGCCCGCCATGAACATGTTGATGGTTGCCGTTTTGGCTGTCGGAATGTTTAGCTTGATCAAAATGCGTCGGGAAGTTTTTCCGCAATTTGATCTAGAAGTGGTCTTAGTCAGTGTTGCCTATCCAGGGGCCAGTCCCGAAGAAATCGAGGAAGGTATTTGTCAGAAGATTGAAGAAGCAGTTCGAGCGGTAGACGGCATAAAAAAGATAACATCGGTGGCGATAGAAGGTTCGGGTAATGTGGTCCTCGAACTTCGTGGCGATGTCCAAGATGTGCAGGAAATTGTCAACGAGGTGCGCTCGGAAGTTGATCGGATTCCCAGTTTCCCTGAGTTAGCAGAAGATCTCGAGGTTCAACAAATCACGATGCGTTGGCCCGCGATCAAGGTGGGCGTTCTGACGCCACCAGGAGAGGATTCTGGTGACGACTTGCAGTTGCGGGCGATTGCAGAGAATGTCCGGGATGATTTATTGCAACTGCCCGAGGTATCGCAAGTCCAACTGCTCGGTGCCCGCGACTACCAAATTGATATCGAGATTGACGAAGAGACTTTGCGGAAATATGGCCTTACGCTTCAAAAACTAGCTGAGATCGTGCGCCGTGAAAATCTAGAACTTCCTGGCGGAACGATGCGGGGGGAGGGGCAGAATGTATTGCTTCGCGGAAAAAACAAGCAACTCAGTGGCCCAGAGATTGCCAGAATTCCAGTAGTCACAGATCAGGCAGGTGTTGCTTTAACCCTGGGCGATCTTGGAAAAGTGAAGGACGAATTTACCGACGCAGTCATGGTGAGTGAAGTCAATGGTCAGTCGGCACTCGTGTTAGGTGTGGAAAGGACCAGTAACGAGGACCTTTTGGAGATGACGGATGCTGTTCGTAGTTATGCTGAGAATCATAAGTTACCCGGAGGTTACAGCATGGTCACCTGGCAAGACATGTCGGTCGATGTCAAAGACCGCCTCAATATGCTAATAAAAAATGGCTTGATGGGCTTGGTCCTGGTCTTTTTGGTTTTGGCCGTCTTTCTCGAATTGAAATTGGCTTTTTGGGTGGCCCTAGGTATTCCGGTTTCCTTGCTCGGTGCAGGAGGTTTACTTCTGTTTGGCGGGCAGACCCTCAATATGCTGAGTATGTTTGCTTTTCTCATGGCCCTAGGTATCGTTGTCGACGATGCGATTGTCGTGGGCGAAAATATTTATTCCCACCGACAGATGGGTAAGCAGCTTATTCAAGCCGCAGTAGACGGAACGGTGGAAGTTGCTCCTTCGGTGGTGGCATCGGTTTGCACTACGATCGTTGCGTTTGGCCCGATGCTTTTTGTCTCTGGAGTGATGGGAAAATTTATTGCAGTGATGCCCGTTGCCGTTATTGCGATGCTTGCAATATCTCTCTTCGAGAGCGTCTTTATTCTTCCCTGTCATCTGGCGCATCGGGAAAGCTTTTTATTTCGTCTGATAGGTGCGGTCCTCTTTGTATTCCATTTTTTACCACGCGTTTTTCGTCGGATTAATCGATTAACGACAGAGCTTCTGGAGAGGTTTGTAGAAAATATCTACATGCCGGTGCTCCGCTGGAGTCTGGAATGCCGCTGGGTCGTTTTGGCCGGAGCAGCTTCGATATTGTTGGTGGCGGTTGGATTCGTCAAGGCAGGAATTGTGCCGTTTATCGTTTTTCCGAAACTGGATAGCAATGTCATTCGCGCGAAAGTTACTTTTCCGGATGGCACACCCGTTGCCGTGACGCAATCTGCCACCGATCAGATTGAAAAGGCGCTTTGGGAACTTAATCAGGAAATGTCTGCACCTGAGACACCGCTCGTTCGACTTGCACATCGCAGCATCGGTTTCCAGGCGACTTCCGATAGCCCGGCAAAAGCTGCAGAGGCTTTTGGCAGCCATGTCGGAAACGTCGAAGTGCAATTGGCCGATACGACGCAGCGTCAGATCACAAGCCAGGAGATCGTCTCCGAATGGCGGAAGCGGACAGGAGAGATCACGGGTGCTGAAAGTGTCACATTCGGATCGCCAAATTTTGGTCCCGGTGGCAAGCCGATTGAATTTAAATTACTTACCGCGACACCTTTTTTTCATGAAATGGAGGAAGCGGTCGAATTGTGTAAAGAGAGGTTGCGCGAATTTCAGGGCGTTTACGATGTGGAGGATGACTCAAGGCCTGGTAAATGGGAGTATCAGATTCGTATCCGCGACAATGCAAAATCGATGGGGGTTAGCACAGCCGATCTCGCCGAAACAGTACGCGCGACCTACTACGGTGAGGAGGTGATGCGACTGCAGAGAGGCAGGCACGAAGT